>CALRVO020000065.1:0-11955 GCA_943371595.1 Sphingomonas paucimobilis | reverse complement strand
GGCCGGCGACCTCGACGTGTCGGCGACCGCCCGTCGTCGCGGGCTGCGGGTGGACCGGGAGCACACCGACCTCCCCGCCCTCGTGGCCTCGGTCGTGCCCGAGCGCGAGGACCTCGCCCTCGTGACGACCCGGCGGGCCAGGACCCGGCCCCACGGACGTGTCGACCCCGTACGGGTGCACCAGGTCCTCGACAACCTGGTCACCAACGCCCTGCGGCACGGGGCCGCGCCGTACGTCGTCCACCTGGACCGGACCGACGCGGGCTTCGTCCTGGAGGTGCGCGACCACGGGCCCGGGGTGCCGCCCGGGCTCGTCGACGACGTGTTCCAGGAGTTCGTCCGCGGTGGGAGCGACGAGGGCCCCGGTCTCGGTCTGGGCCTGGCCACCGTGCGTGCCCTGGCGCGGGCCCACGACGGCGACGTGCGCTACGAGCGACGCGAAGGCGGGTGCTCGGTGTTCGCCGTGACCCTGCCGGGCTAGCACGCCCCGAGCGACACGGTGGTGTCGCTCGGCAACGAAACGCGTGCGGGTCGCGTCTCTCCGGACAGCTCCACTTCTCGGAGAGCTGCAACGAAAGGCAAGCCCGTGTCTCGTCCGATCGCGTTCCTCGTCCTGCTCGCCGGTGCCGTCGCGTCACTGGTCCTGGTCGCCCAGCCAGGCACCTCCGCCCCTGGTGCCGTCCACCGCACCTCCCTGCCGGCGGCACGGGTCCTCGCGCCGACCGCGGTGGTCGAGGTGCGCCCGGTGACCGCGGCCGGGGTGCCCGCCCCCGGTTGGACCGTACGTCGCCTGCGCGGCTCGGTGGACTGCGACGGCGCCTCGCCCTCGGCCGTCGACCCGGGGATCACCCGCTGCTACCCCACGGCGTACGGCCTGCGAGCGTGCTGGCGCTCGACCGGACACACGGTGCTCTGCGTGGGCGACGCCCGGGTGAGGTCGCTGGTGCGCGTGCGCTTCCGGGGTCGGTACCCGGCGGTGCAGGCTCCGGACCGGGCCACCCCGCTCGACCTGGTCCTCGCCGACGGCCGTACGTGCCTGGTCCGCAACGGCGGCGCCTGGAGCTCTCCTGCGCAGCACCCGCAGTGGGTCGGCTTCGACTCCTGCACCCGGCGGGCCTCCGTCTACGGGCCGGGCGCCGGGGACGGGATCGACCGGAGCCGGCCGACCTGGCGGGTGCGCCTGTGGCGCACCGGCCCCGACCCCGCCGGGCGGCACCTCGTCTCTCGGCGCGTCACCACCGGCTACGTGGTCGGCAACGCCCCCGCCTGACACCCGTCCGGACCCGGACGCAGGAGGAGCCGGCAGCGCCCCGGGGGGTGCGACGCTGCCGGCTCCGGTCGGTGCCGCCGTGGGGCGGGTCGGGTCAGCCGGCGGCCTGCTCGGCCTCGCACGCCTCGAGGCGGGCCTGCGCCCGGGTCAGGCGCTGCTGCTGGGCCACCTTGGCCTTCTTGGCCTGGGCGCGCGCGTCCTTGGCCTTGGCCAGGGCCCGCTCGGCGCGCTTCTCCTCTCCCTTGGTGTCGGCCGTCGCGACCTGGTTCTTGGCCTTGGAGACCCGGGCCTGCTGCTTGGCGAAGACGGCGGTCACCCGGGCCAGCGCGTCCTCGGCCCGGTCGACCTGGGTCTGCTGCTGGGCGCACGGCGCGGCGGGGGTGTTGCCGGTGGTGTCGTCGGCGAAGGACGCAGGGACGGCCGCGAGGGAGCCGAAGGTCATGGTCAGACCGGCGACGACGCCGGCGACCCGGGAGGTGGTGTGCATCTGGGTTCTCCTTGGTTCGGTGGTGCTGGTGGGGGGACGTTCGAGGGGTACATCCCGTCGGACGTGACACCCGTTACACGAGGATCGGGAGGATCTCGGTCCGGGTTGAGGCCGGTCCGGTCACGTGGGGCTGAGGTCGGCCCGGGCGTCGCCGGTCGTACGTTCGAGCCGGCGCAGTCCCCGGTGACGGGCCACGCGGACCGCGACCTGGCTGATGCCCAACGCGGCCGCGGCGCCCTGGATGTCGAGACCGAGCCCGTCGATGAGGCCGACCACGTCGCGCTCGCGCGGCGGGAGGGTCTGCAGCACCTGGCGCACCCAGTCCTGCGTGTCGACGACCCGCGTGGGGTCCGGGACGGCATCGAGGTGGTCGCCGACCTCGCCGGGCCGGGTCTGCCGGCGGTCGGAGCGCTCCTTGGCGCGGAAGGAGATCTTGCGGGCGATGCCGAAGAGCCAGCCCGCGAACTCCGAGGAGCTCCCGTCGAAGTCGGCGATCTTGGCGGCCGCCACCAGCCAGGCGTCGGCGGCGACGTCGTCCGCGGTCAGGGCGGGGTCGCCGGTCGGACGCAGTCGCAACCACGCGACGAGACGCCCGGCGTGGGCTCGGTAGAGCTCGCGCCAGGCGTCCGGGTCGCCGTCCTTGGCGCGGACGACGAGGTCGAGGTCGGGTTCAGCCATGCCCACCGTGGCCGCTGCCCGGGGTGGTCGGGTGTGGGGGCTGAACGGGTTGAGCGGGCTGGGTGGGCTGGGCGGGCTGAGGGGGCCTGGTCGGCCCGGCCGCCTGGTCGGGCAGGACCGGCGGGGCGGGCTTCGGTGGCTTGTCCGGCTTGGGTGGCTTGTCCGGCTTCGATGGCTTCGGTGGCTTCGGTGGCTTCGGTGGCTTGTCCGGCTTGTCCGGCTTCTCCGGTCGTGCGGGTTGGGCCGGCTGGGCGGGCTGGCCGGGCTGGCCGGGCTGCGCAGGTTGTGCCGGTCGTGCCGGTGTGGCGGGCGTGCCCGGGTTGTCACGCGGTCCCGTCCGACCGGGCTGCTGGCCCGGCTGCTGGCCCGGGCGCGGACCGGTCGGGTCGCCCCCCGTCGACGGCGCGGACGGCGGCGCGGACGACGGCGCGGACGACGTGGGGTTGGTCTCGGGGTCGGCGGGCGCCCCGGGGTCGGCCGGAGCGGTGGGCGACTGCTCGAGCCGGGGTGCCGGTAGCCCGGGCACGCTGATGGCACCGGTGGCCCAGGCCGCGCCGACCGACAGGAAGAGGGCGCCGAGAGCCGTCGAGAACAGCGCGAGCAGCCGGTGCCGGGCGCTCCGCGCGGGGGTGCTGGCCCGGGCGAGGACCGAGAGCCGGTGCACCAGGTCGTCGGGAGGCTCGACCGTCGGCGCGTCGAGCCGGAGGTCTCGCGGGCGGGGGGTCATCGGGGAGCGGTCCGATCGTCGGGTGCGGCGTGGTGCGCGGTCGATCATCTCCTCCCGCGGCGCCGGCCGGGTGTTACATCCCGGATCTCATGCCGGGGTCTGGTCCACCTGCTCGCCGTCCGGCTCCCCGGCGCGCAGGGCGACGACCTCGTCGAGGTAGCGCAGCACCACGGCGACCACCGCGACCAGGGGCACCGCGAGGAACGCGCCGGTGATGCCGAAGAGCGTGGAGCCGAGGGTCACCGAGAGGAGGACGACGGCAGGGTGCAGCTGCATGCTCCGCGACTGCAGCCACGGTGAGAGCACGTTGCCCTCCAGCTGCTGCACCAGCACGATCACCGCCAGGATGACCAGGGCGCCGCCGGGACCGTTGGATACCAGGGCGACCAGCACCGCCAGGGCCCCGACCACGAACGCACCGACGATCGGGACGAACCCGCCGGCGAAGGTGAGCAGCGCCAGGGGGATGGCGAGGGGTACGCCGACGATCACCAGTGCGATGCCGATGAGCACGGCGTCGATGGCGCTGACGATCGCCTGGGTGCGGATGTAGCCGCCGAGGGTGGTCCACGCGCGACGCGTCACCTCGGTCAGGTAGCCGCCGGCCGGCTGCCCGGCGAGGCGCTCGACCCAGGGAAGGAACCGGCGGCCGTCCTTGAGGAACAAGAAGGTGAGGATCAGCGTGATCACCACGGTGACGACCGCCGACGAGGCTGCTCCCACGCCGGTCACCACGCCGCCCGCGATCGCGCCGCCGCTGTCGCCCAGCTTGTCCTGGATCGCCTGGATCCCGGAGTCGACCTGGTCGCGCGAGACGAACTCCTGGGCCTGCACCCAGTCCTGGACCTTCTGCAGCCCCGACGACGCGTCGTCGACGATGTCGCCGGCCTGACCGCCCACGGCGGGGGCGATGGCGAACCCGAGGCCCACCAGCGCACCGATTCCGCCGAGCAGGACGGCGGCCGCGGCCAGCCCGGCGGGCACCTGCAGCCGGCGCTCGAGCCACCGCGTCGGTCGCTCCAGCACCGTCGTGAGGATCAGCGCGAGCGCGACCGGAAGCACGATGCTCCAGGCCCGTCCGAGCGCCAGGCCCACGACCACGGCCATCGCGACGATCAGCAGCCACCGGGCGCTCCAGACCGCCAGCCAGCCGATGCCGTCCCCGATCACCTCGGGACGGCGGGGTCGTCTCGTCGACGGTCGGGAGCGGGCGGGGGAGTCGGTGGGGGTCATGCCCCGACCATGTCAGCGCCCGTGACGATCGTGCGGGTCACTCACCCCCTAGGACCCAGCATCGCGGCGATCGCCGAGCGTGCCGGGACGGCTGGGCGACCGAGCACCTGCTCCAGGGCCGGGTCGTCGGCGGCGAGCTCGCCGTCGCGCGCGGCGCGGAACATGCCGAGCGAGAAGTCGGCCGCCGCCGGTGGCATGCCGCCCGCGACGGCCGTCTGCTTCCAGACCTCGTCGGCGACGACGACACGACTGATCCGACGTCCGAGGACCTCTCCGGCGATCTCGGCGACGTCGGCGAGGTCGAGCGGTCCCGGTGCGGTCAGGGGAGGGGTCAGGCCGTCGAGCCCCGCGTCGCCGACGAGCGCGACGGCCGCCACCTCGGCCAGGTCGTCGTGGTGGGTCCACGAGACCGGGCCGTCCTCGGGCAGCGCGAGCCGGCCGGACGCCACGGCGCTGCCGAGGTAGAGGCCCAGGGTGCTGACGTAGAAACCGTTGCGCAGGGCGGTGAAGGGCAGGCCCTGCCCGACGAGGTGGGCCTCAGTCGCAGCGTGGGTGTGCTGGGGGGCGAAGGCCGACGTCGGCGAGGACGCCTGGTGGCTGGTGTAGAGCACCCGCTCGGCCCCGGCCTCCCGTGCGGCGTCGATCGCGGCCACGTTGGCGGCGACCGCACCCTCGCCGCGGATCGAGGCCGACACGACCAGCACGCGCCGTGCGCCCTCGAAGGCGTGCCCCAGGGTGGCCGGGTCGGTGAAGTCGCCGGTGCGCACCCGGACGCCCCTGTCGGCCAAGGCCCTGGCGGCCCCGGGGTCGCGCACGCTGACGGCCACCCCCTCGGCCGGCACCCGTGCCAGCACCTGCTCCACGATCCGTGATCCGAGCTGCCCGGTCGCGCCGGTGATGACGAGCATGGCCGCCTCCTGTTTCCGTTGGTAATAAAGGGATGTTAACGATGGAATATCAACGGAAGCAAGAAGTCGCTATCGTTGCTCCATGCCCGTTGACGCCGACTCCGGTCCCGACGACGTCCGCGAGCGGATCGTCGAGGCCGCCGCCCACCTCCTGCGCCACGAAGGGGCACGCGCGATGACCACGCGCGGCGTCGCCCAGGCTGCGGGGGTCCAGGCGCCCACGATCTACCGCCTCTTCGGCGACAAGGACGGCCTGGTGGAGGCGGTCGCGGAGCACGTCATGGCGACGTACGTCGCCGCCAAGCACGCAGCGGCCAGCTCCACCGAGGTCGACCCCGTCACCGACCTGCGCGACGGCTGGAGGGTGCACGTCGAGTTCTGCCTGGCCAACCCCGAGCTCTACGCCCTGCTCGCCGGTCCCTCCCGCAGCGAGCCCTCACCCGCGACGCAGGCCGGCATCGAGGTGCTCCGCGCCCGGCTCCGACGGTTGGCGGCCGCCGGTCTGCTCCGGGTCGACGAGGATCGTGCCCTGGGCCTGGTCCGGGCCGCCGGCGCGGGCACCGTCACCGCGCTCCTCGAGGTCCCGGAGGCCAGGCGCGACCCGGGGCTGGCCGACGCCGTGCTCGACGCCGTGGTGGCTGCGATCCTGGTGCCCGCAGCGGCCCCGGGCGACGCACGCGGCCGTGACGAGCAGCTGACGACGGCGGTGGTCACCCTGGCGGCCGTGCTGCCCGAGCTGCCCGCTCTCACCGACGCCGAGCGCACGTTGATGGGGGAGTGGTTGGCACGGGCGGTGGGCTCGTTGCGCGAGCGCTCCGCGTGAGCACCCGTACTCACCCGTAGGTGCGGTTTCGTGCGGTGGGCCGACGGGGATCCACCAGGTGTGCGCACGGTGGCGCACGCGACGAAAGGTGCTCCCGTGAAGCTCCAGCTCATCCTGTCCAGCACGGCCACGGCCGACCAGGTGATCAGCTCGTTGTCGGCGCTCGGCCACGACGCGTCCGCGCACCCCGACGTACCCGGTGGGGTCGTCGTCGAGCACCTCGACCCGTTCGACGCCTCCACGGTGCACCGCATCGCGGCGATGATGGACCACCCGGCGGGCCGGGCGACCGTCCCCGCCTGACGCTCAGGGTCACTCCAGGGTGACCGCGAGGATCGCCACGTCGTCGTCGCGGTCACCGTCGTCGGTCGCGCTCAGCACGTGGTCGCACAGGGCCTCGACGTCGGTCGGTCCGGTGGCCACCGCGGCGACCAGCCGGGCCAGCCCGTCGTCGAGGGGCTCGTGGCGGCGTTCGACGAGTCCGTCGGTGTAGGCGAGGACCGTCGAGCCGCGGGGGAGCAGCATCTCGTGCTGGGTGCGGGTGCTCTCGGCCAGCCCGAGCAGCACGTCGTTGTGGGCGGCCGGCAGCATCTCGGCGGCACCGTCGGGGCGGCGTACGAGCAACGGCGGGTGCCCGGCGCTGCTCCACGTGAGCCGCCAGGCGCCGCTCCCGCCGTCGTCGTACGGCGCCGCGTGGGCGAACGTCGCGGTGGCGATCGTCGGCATGCCCAGGCCCAGCATCAGGTGGTCGACGTGCTCGAGCACCGCGGCCGGTCGCAGGTGGTTGTCGTAGGCGGCGGCGCGCAGCAGGCCCTTGAGGTGGCCCATCGCGGCCGCCGACAGGATGTCGTGGCCGGTGACGTCGCCGATGGCGATGCCGAGGCCGGCCCCGCGCAGGTCGAGCAGCTCGTAGAAGTCGCCGCCGATCTCGGCCCCCCGCTGGTTGGCGACGTAGCGGGCGGCGGCCGTGACGGTCTCGATCTGCGGCAGCTCGGGCAGCAGGCTGCGCTGGAGCACCTCCGCGATGCGGGACTGGGCGCGGTAGAGGCCGACGTTCTCGAGGATCAGCCCGGCCCGGCGCCCCAGGTCGAGGGCCATCGTGACGTCGTCGTCGCCGAACGCCGCACGACCGGTGGTGCGCACGAGCACCAGCACGTCCTGCACCGACGAGCGGCCCGTGAGGGCGACCACCAGGGCCTGCTGGCCGTCGAGGTCACGGGTGAGGTCGGTGAACGAGAGGTCGCGCAGGTAGGCGGACCGCTCGCGCAGGCTGGCCTCGTCGGCCAGGTCGATCATCCGGACCTGCTTGCCCTCGAGGAGCAGCTCGGCGAGGTCACCCTCGCGCAGGGCCTCGGGCAGGGCCGCCACGAACGCGTCGACCTCCTCCTGGCGCTGCGGGTGACGGTGGCGACCGGCCATCATCGACGCGTCGTGCCGGCCCTGGCCGTCGACGTGGAGCATCAGGGCCCAGTCGGCGAGGTAGGGCACGACCAGCGACAGCAACCGGTCGGCACACTCGGTGGTGTCGAGGGTGCCGCTGAGCCGGTTGACGGCCTCGACGGTGAACGCCAGCCGGCTGCGGGTGGCCTCGGCGTCGGCGCGGGCCTCGCGCTCGGACTCGAGCGCACGACTGGTGCGCAGGTCGGCCTCGACGCGCTCGGTGACGTCGGTCTGGATGCCGACGTAGTGGGCGATCCGGCCCTCGACGTCGCGCACCGGGCTGAGGTCGACCTGGTTCCAGAACGCCGAGCCGTCCTTGCGGTAGTTGAGCAGGGTCACGCTCGCCGAGACGCCCTGCTCGACCGCCTCGCGCAGCCGCCGCGGTCCGATCTCGTCGGTGCCCTCGCCCTGCAGGAAGCGGCAGTTGCGCCCGACGACCTCCTCGAACTCGTAGCCGGTGGTCTCGGTGAAGGCCGGGTTGATCCACACCAGCGGCTGCTCGGGGTCGAGGGCGTCGGCCACGGTGAAGGCCAGGGCCGTGGCGCTCAGTGCGCGGTCGCGCAGCTCGCGCCCGACCAGGGCCTCGTCGTGCGGCACGGCCTCGAGGGCCGAGTCGACCAGCGCCTCCTCCGGCGCGCTCGCGCCGGTGCGCATCGACTCCGCCCGGGCGTCGTGCAGGGGGAGCAGTACCACCAGGGAGTGCTGGTCGAGCATCGGCGCGCCGGCCATCGGCATCGCGACCAGCCACAGCGGCACCCGCCGGGCGCCCATCGCGCTGCGCCGCGCGGCCGACACGGCCTGACCCGACACCGGCTCGCTGCGGGCCACCCGCGAGAGGGGGTGGTCGGTGTCGGAGAGCTCGACGCCGTCGGGGTCGCGCAGCGCTGCCGCGTCCGACCACTTGTCGAGGTCGACCGGCAGGCTGATGCCGGGGGCGAGCTGGGCGGCGACGTCGTTGACGTGGACCACCTGGCGCGAGGTCAGGTCGACGACCAGCACGGCCGCCGGGGCCTCGTCGAGCGCGCCGACGGCGAGCCTCTCATCCAGCATCGATCTGTGGTCCCACCTGTCCTGCTCCGTCGAGCCCGCGCGTCATCGTCGTCGTGGAGTCTGCCGCACCGGGCGCGCTGACCGAAACCTCTGCGGGGGGTGAGAGCAGGGGTGAGGGGGGTGAGAGCGGGACCGGCTCGGTCAGGATCAGCGCGACGTCGGCCGGGGCGCCTCGGCGGCGAGGCCGTGGTGGACCCCCCACAGCACCGCCTGCGGTCGCCGGGTGACGCCGATCTTGCGGTAGGCGGTGCGGATGTAGGTCTTGACCGAGTTGATGCTGAGGTAGAGCGTGCTGGCGATCTCCTCGTTGCTCAGGCCCTGGGTGATCAGCTCGAGCATCTCAACCTCGCGGGCGGTGAGCCCGTCGGGTCGGCGGGCCGCCCGCCCGGTCGCCGGGGCGTCGTCGACGGTGACGGTGTAGCCGATCCGGTCCCCGGCGTGGATGGCGCGGATCGAGGCGAGCAACCGGGGCACCTGCAGGTCCTTGGACAGCAGCCCGGCCGCGCCCTGCGCCCGCGCGCGTACGGCGACCTCCTCGCCGACCGCCCACGAGAAGGCGATCAGGGTCGGACCGGGGCGGCCCGAGACCGGGCCGAGCCCGTCGGGCACCCCGCGGTGGGGGTCGTAGAGCACGACGTCTGGCGGGGTGCCGCTGCGGGCCGCGTCGAGGGCGACCGGGGTCAGGTCGGACCCGGCGGCACGCAGGATCGCCTCGACACCGGCGACGACGACCGGGGCGTCGTCGGCCATGGCGACGCGGAGCGGGCGCCGCCCGTCGAACGAGTCAGGACGCACGGTGGGCGATCCCCGCTCGTTCGAGCTCGACCTGGGACACCGACCCCCGGCGTGCGTGGAGCGTGATCTCGGCCCGGGCGGGTTCGGCGTCGGCGCCGACGAGCTCGCCGAGCAGGCTGAGACCGCCGGCGGAGATGGACGTGACGTCGGAGAGGTCGACGTCGAGGGGCTGGGTGCGGCCCTGCGAGGCGAGGAGCAGCGCGTAGGTGAGCTGGTCGACCTCGTCGTGCCCGAACTCGCCGGCCAGCCGCACCACGCCCAGGGCTGCGCGGTCGACGACCAGGGGCTCGTCGGCCGGCCAGGTGGAGGTGCGCACGGCGCGGTCGACGAGGACCGGACGGGTCAGGCGGTGCCGCAGGCGGGCGATCGTGCCGCCGCTCTCCCCGGCGTCGCGGGTGACGGTGAGGTCGTCGACCAGACCGGCGGCCATGGCCAGGCCACGCCCCCGCGCGATGTCGGCCTCGACCGGCGGTCGCCAACGGCCCCGGTCGCCCACCTCGACGGTCACCACCCCGTCGTCGGCCTGGGAGGCGTGCAGGCGTACGCCGCCCGCGCCGGTCGGGACGCCGTCGCTGCCGTAGGCGTGCTCGACGGCGTTGACCACCAGCTCGGCAGCCGCGTGGGTGAGGGACAGGACGTCGGCCGAGGCCGCGCCGATCGAGTCGAGCCACTGCCCGAGCTCGACGCGAGCGCGTCGGGTCGTGGCGTCGTCGACGTCGAGGACCAGGTCGAGGGGGGTGGGTCGGGCGGCGGTGAGCTCGGCGACCACCACGCTGACGGCGCCGCGGGCCTGCTGCTGGGCGAGCGCGTCGGCGTAGGCCTCGCAGGTGGCGGTGGCGTCACCGACGACCCGGGTGCGGTCGACGATGTCGGTCACGACGCTGGAGGTGCCCACAGGTGCGCCGGAGGCGGTCAACGCCTCGATCCGCGAGCTCAGCAGGACCAGGTCGCCGACCTCGAGCGTGTGGTGCGACGCGACGGGATCGGTGCCGGAACCCAGGCGGCCGGCGGCGGTGCGCTCGAGCTCGTGGCTGGGTCCGGCGGCGGGCACCACGACCGGGGCCGGGTGGCCGGCGGTGGCGTAGGTCAGCTCGCGCGTCTGGGGGTCGAGCATCGCCACCACCACCGCGGTGCCCTTGAGGGCCGGGGTGTGCTCGGCGTGCAGCGTGGCGAGGTGGAGCGCGGCGAGGACGTCCTCGTCGCACAGCAGCCCCGCCCGGATGACGGCGCTCACCGCGCCGGCCCCCGCGACGACCGCCAGGCCGCTGCCGGGCACCTGGCCCAGGACGAGCGCGACGGCACCCGAGCGCAGCCGGACGACGTCGAACCAGGCACCCGTCGCCTCGCCGGGCTCGGCCGGAACCGAGAAGTGGGCGGCGAGGTCGAGGCCGGGCAGGACGGGCACGCTCACCGGCAGGACGACGTCGTGCAGGGCCGCGGTGAACTCGTCGAGGTCGTCGAGGTCGTCGTCGGTCACGGGGTCTCTTCGCTGTCGGGGGGCCCGAGACGAGCTCGGCGGCAGACCCACGATGCCAGAGCCCCCCTGGTGCGGCCTCACCCGCGAGTCGATAGTCGGGACCGACTAGTCTGGCGTTGTGAACCCCGGGTCCTTCTCCACCGACTACGACGCGACAGCCCAGGTCCTGACCGTGAGCGGCGAGGTCGACGAGACCGCCGCCGCCGAGTTGCGCGACGTCATCGACGCGCGCTCCGAGTCGTTCGCCCGGTCGCTGGTCCTCGATCTCTCCGCCGTCGACTACCTGCCCAGCGCCGCCGTGGGCGTCCTGGCGCGGGCCCACCAGCAGGCCACGGCCGCCGGCCAGTCGCTCGACCTCCGGGCCGACGAGGGCACCATCGCCCAGCGCGTGCTGCTGGTCTGCGGCCTGCCCCACCGCACCAGCTGACCTCCCCGCGACGGTGGCCGTCCCGGTGACCGCGGTGCGGCTGCGCGCGTTCGTCCCGGCCGACGAGCCAGCGGTCGAGGCCCTGTTCGCCGAGCCCGCCGTCCGGCAGTGGAACCCCGGACCGGCCGTGCTCGACGTGGCCGAATGGTGCGCCGACAACAACCGCGGGGCCGAGGGCACGTCGTTCCGCACCTGGGCGATCGCCGATCCCGACGAGGACCGCTTCCTGGGCACGGTGTCGGTCTTCGGTCTCGAGACCGCGGGTGGCGAGGCCGAGATCGGCTACCGGGTGCGGGCCGCCGAGGCCGGACGGGGCGTGGCCACCGCCGCGGTCGTCGCGGCCTGCCGGCGGGCGGCGGTCGAGCTGGCACCGGCCTCGATCCGGTTGCAGCACGCGGTCGCCAACCCGGCCTCGTGCCGGGTCGCGCTCCGGTGCGGCTTCGCGCTGGTCGCGACCCTGCCGGGCACCGAGCCCTACGGCGACGGCGAGCTCCACGACGAGCACCTGCACCGCCTGGCCGACGTCAGCCGCTTCCGGGACGGGTGACCGCGCGGGCGGCACGTGTCCACCCTGCGAGCCCGACACCACGACGGGTGGGCACGCGTCGGCCACAATCAGGGACCCGACGTGGCGACCGCC
>CALRVO020000064.1:0-11976 GCA_943371595.1 Sphingomonas paucimobilis | reverse complement strand
CGATCCACGGTGATCGAGGTGCGAGGCCGCCCGCGGCCGAGCCTCGAGATCTCCCTCACCGACGCCGCCAGAGCGACCACCCGGGTTGGCAGCGGTCCTCACCGGGTCTCGAGGCTCCTCGCTAGCGCTCGTCGCACCTCGACCACCGTGTAGGCCGTCGCCCGACCGTCGGCAGGAGCGGGCGCTCGCACCCCGGTGCGCCTCTCCCCCAAGAACGCTCAGTAGTGCGTCCGGTCGGGACGACCCAGCCACGCCTCGAACGGCGCGCCGGCGTTGTCGAGGCCGGCCGTGACCACCGGCATCGGCCAGGTGGCGCGGTCACGCTCGAGCAGCTCGTAGAAGGCGAGGTCGTCGAAGCCGCCCCGGGCGGCGTCGTGGCGGTCGGCGGCGTAGACGACGCGGTCGAGGCGGGCCCAGAGCGAGGCGGTGAGGCAGAGGGGGCAGGGCTCGCAGGAGGCGTAGAGGGTGCAGCCGTCGAGGGCGAACGTGCCGAGGGCGCGGCAGGCGGCGCGGATGGCGGTGACCTCGGCGTGGGCGGTGGGGTCGAGGTCGCGGGTGACGCGGTTCTGCCCGGTGGCGACGATCTCGCCGTCGCGCACCACGACCGCACCGAAGGGTCCTCCCCCGTCGGCGACGTTGGCGACGGCGAGGTCGACGGCCTGCGCGAGCCAGTGCTGGTCAGTCATCGGTGGCCTCCTGGCACAGCCGCCACACCCGGTCGCGGCTCATCGGGATCTCGTGCGGGCGGGCGCCCACGGCGTCCCGGATCGCGTTGGCCAGCGCGGGCGCCACGGGGTTGTAGGGCGCCTCGCTCATCGACTTCGCGCCACGCGGGCCGAGGGTGTCGTAGGTGTCGGCACAGAGCACCTCGGTGGTCGGGACGTCGCCCAGCTGCGGCACGCGGTAGTCGCGGAAGGTCCGGGTGAGCACCTCGCCGTCGCGCAGCAGCATCTCCTCCCACAGCGCGCTGCCGATGCCCTGGGCGACGCCGCCCTCGACCTGGCCGCGCAGCTGCTCGGGGTTGATGACGACCCCGGCGTCGACGGCCTGGACCGACTTCAGGATCCGCACCTCACCGGTGGCGGGGGCGACCGCGACGCGGAAGCCCTGCACCGAGAACGCCAGGGACCGCAGGGCCCCGTCGGCGTTGCCGGTCGCGGTCAACGGCTCGTCGAGGGGTACGCCGCCACGCAGGTCGCGCTGCGCCCGCACGGCCTGGGCGGCCCGGACGACGGCCAGGCCCGCGACCACCGAGCCGGTCGAGCCGTAGGCGCCGGTGTCGTAGCCGACGACGTCGGTGTCGGACTGCTCGAGCCGGACCGAGGTCACGGGCACGCCGAGCTCGTCGGCGACGAGCTGGGCGTGGACGGTGCTGGTGCCGTTGCCGAACTCGACGGTGCCGACGCCCAGGACGACGCAGCCGTCGCGGTGCAGGGTGACCACGGCCTCGGCGTGGTGGCCGCGGGGCGGGATGGTGGCGATCATCCCGGCGGCCAGGCCCTCGCCGACCAGCCACGTCACGGCACCGGGCCCGTCGGTGTCGGCGGGCACGGGGTCGCCGGCGCCGCGAGCCAGGGCGTCCTCGACGAGGTCGAGGCACTGGTCGAGGCCGTAGCTGCCGAAGACGACGTCGACGTCGGCGGGGCCGTTGACCACGAGGTCGTCGCCGGGCCGCACGACGTTGCGGCGCCGGATCTCGGCGGGGGTGAGCCCGACCTCGCGGGCGAGCTCGTCGATGGCCGACTCGACGGCGAAGATGACCTGGCCGAGACCGTAGCCGCGGAAGGCGCCGGAGGGCACGGTGTTGGTGTAGACGGCCTCGGCGTCGACCCGCTTGTGGGCGCAGCGGTAGAGCGCGATCGACTCGTGGGTGCCGTGGAACATCACGCCGGGGGCGTGGTTGCCGTAGGCGCCCGTGTCGCTGAGCACGTCGACGGCCATCGCGGTGAGGACGCCGTCGGCGTCGGCGCCCAGCTCGACCGAGACCCGCATCGGGTGGCGGCACGGGATCGAGGTGAACTGCTCCTCGCGGGTCAGCTCGAGCTGGACGGCCTGGCCCGGCGCGAGCCGGCCGTCCGCGGTCAGGCGCAGGACCGCGAGGGCGACGACGTCCTCGACGAGCATCTCCTGCTTGCCCCCGAACCCACCACCGACGCGCGCGGTCACGACCCGCACCCGGTCGGCCGGCAGCCCGAGCACGTGGGCCAGCTCGTCGCGCACCAGGAACGGCACCTGGGTGCTGGTGCGGACGACCAGGCGGCCCTGCTCGTCGACCCAGCCGGCGGCACCGTGGGTCTCGAGCGAGGCGTGGGTGACCCGCGCGGTGCGCCACGTGCCGCGCACGGTGTGGGCCGCCTCGCGCAGGCCGCGCGCGACGTCGCCGACCTCGCCGTGCGACTGGGCCGCGACGTTGCGCGTCGGCTCGGAGATGCGGGACACCTCGGGGGTCTTGTCGCCGTGGAGCAGCGGCGCACCCGGCCGGCGCGCGGCCTCGGGGTCGAAGACGGCCGGCAGCACCTCGTAGGTGACCTCGACGAGCCGGGCGGCCGCCTGCGCCGCGGCCAGCGTGTCGGCGACCACCACCGCGACCCGCTGGCCACGGAAGCGCACCACGTCGTCGAGCAGGCGGGTGTCGTCGGGGTCGTCGCGCCGGTCCTGGTGGCGGGCCGTGGAGTAGAGCACGTCGGGGGCGTCGCGGTGCGTCAGCACGAGGTGCACGCCGGGCACGGCCTCGGCCAGGGTGGTGTCGAGATCGACGATGCGCGCGTGCGGGTGGGGGCTGCCGAGCACCGCGGCGTGGAGCAGCGGCCGGTCGGGGTCGGGGGCCAGGTCGAGGGTGTAGGGCTCGCGGCCGCTGACGATGCGCGGGCCGGCCGGAGCACCGACCGAGGACCCGAACGCCGCGCCCGTGGCGGGGGTCGGCGGGGTCGTCGTACGACCCGAGAGCGCGTCGCGGACCGAGCGGTAGCCGGTGCAGCGGCACAGGTTGCCCTTGAAGCACTGGCCGAGGTCGTCCTCGGGCACCGGACCGGAGCCGGCCTCGAGCGCGGTGGCGGTGACGACGTAGCCCGCGGTGCAGAAGCCGCACTGGAAGCCGGCGGCGTCGACGAAGCGCTGCTGCACCGGCGACAGGTCGTCGGGGGTGCCGAGCCCGGCCGCGGTGACGACCTCGGCGCCGACCGCCCGCACCGCCGGGTAGAGGCAGGAGTGGGCGGGCCGGCCGTCGACGAGCACCGTGCAGGCGCCGCAATCGCCGGCGTCGCAGCCCTTCTTGGGTGCGAGGTGGCCGTGCTCGCGCAGCCAGGTGCGCAGGCACTGGCCCGCGGCGGGCTCGGCGTCGAGCGGGGTGCCGTCGACGGTGGTGGTCATGCCGCGACCCGCAGCTCGGCGCAGACCTGCGCGGCCAGGGTCGCGCTCATCGCGGCGCGCCAGTCGGGAGTGCCGTGGGGGTCGTCGTACCAGTCGGTGTGGGCGGCGACCAGGGGGACGGGGTCGCCGCCGTCCGGCACCTCGACCACGACCGGGCGGGGGGTGGCACCGGTGACGACGACGGTGACCTGGTCACCCACGCGCCGGCCGGTCACCACGGCGGCTGAGCGACCCATCGCGGTGAGGGAGGTGCGCCGGAAGGTGAAGCGCGATCCCGCAGTCGACGGTACGTCGAGCGCGCGGACGACCTCGCCGGGCGCCAGGGACGTGCGGCACGCGCCCCGCACGAAGGAGGTGACGGGCTCGCGTCGCTCACCGCCGTCGGGGGTCCAGACGACGACCTCGGCCGCGAGGGCTGCGAACAGCGAGATCATCGCGCCGGCCGGCAGTGCGAGGCAGAGGTTGCCGCCGACGGTGGCGAACTGCTGGATCTTGAACGACATCAGGAAGGCGTCGACGCACGAGCGCACCAGCGTCAGCACGTGGGGGTCCCACGGGGCGCGCAGCACGTCGGTGATGGTGCAGGTCGCGCCGACACGCAACGCAGTGCCGAGCGGCAGGTCGTCGGTCTCCCAGGCCGGCCAGCCCAACGTGGTCAGGTCGACCAGGCCGGTCGAGGCGAGCTGCGGCTCGGAGAAGACCCAGGTGCCGCCGGCGACCAGCGACTCCCCCGGCGCCAGCCGCAGGTCGTCGCGGTCGCGCGCCCGGCGGAAGGTGGCGACCGTGTGGAGGTCCATCACTCCACCTCGCCGAGGCGCTCGTAGGTGGCGCTGATGCTGCTCGAGCGCTCGCGGCCGGCGCGGCCGCTGCGCGACAGCACGCCGTCGGCCAGCACGGCCGCCAGGCTCATCGCGGCGGCGTAGCTGTCGAAGGCGAGCCGCCCCTCGATCGGGCACTCGAGCCACAGGCTGACACGCTGGGCGTGGGTGCGCGCGGTGCGGTCGGCGAGCAGGACGACGTCGGCACCGGTCGCGACCATCTCGGCGAGCACTGCTCCGAACCCCGACGGGCGGCGGCGGAAGCCCACCACGACGACCACGTCACCGGCCCCGAGGTCGGCGATCTCCTCGCCCAGGACCTGGCCGGGCTGGGGAGCCAGCCGGACGTCGCCCCGCGACTGGGCCAGCTGCTGGCGCAGGTGGAGGGCGACGGGATAGCTGTTGCGCCAGCCGACCACGGTGACGCGGCGCGCCCCGGCGAGCAGGTCGACCGCCGCCCCCAGACCCTCCTGGCACAGCGCCGCGCGCACCAGCTCGGCCTCGTGGACGGCGTGGGTGGCGAGGTCGGGCCCGCCGTCGAGCGGCACCGGCTCACCGGCCACGCGCAGCTCGCGCAGGTGGGCGCGGACCTCGTCGAAGTCGGCGTACCCCAGGCTGCGGAAGAGCCGGCTCATGGTGGCCTTGGAGACGTCGGCGAGCACCGCGAGCTCGGCGGCGCGGTAGGTGGCGAGGTCGTCGAGGTGCTCGAGGAGCGTCTCGGCGGCCCGGCGCTCCTGGGGCGACAGCGAGTCGTGCCGGCGCGCGATGCGCTGGTCGATGCGCTCGGTGCTGCGCTCGGGGCTGCTCGTGCTCATCGCGCGTCCACCGCCGCGGCGACCGCGAGCACGGCCTGCTCGAAGGCGTCGAGCCCGCGCGCGACGTCGACCTCGCGCACGCTCTCGTCGGGGTGGTGGCTGATGCCGTCGTGGCAGCGCAGGAAGAGCATCCCGATGTCGGCGACGGCCGCGATCGCCATCGCGTCGTGACCGGCGGGGCTCCACAGGCCCATGGGGTCGAGGTCGCCGGTGCTGCGGATGCCGGAGACGACGGCCTCCTGCAGCCACGCGGCGCACGGCGCGGCCGGGGCGGTGTGGGTCTCGACGACCTCGAGCCGCAGGTGGCGGGCGGCGCAGAGGGCCTCGATCTCGGCGCGCATCGACTCCCACAGGGCGTCTCGGGCCTGGTCGGTCGCGGCGCGCACGTCGAGGGTGAGGTCGACGCGCCCGGGCACGACGTTGACGGCTCCGGGGGTGACCTCGAGACGACCGACGGTGGCCAGGCCCTCCGACCCACGCCCGAGCCGCTCGACGGCCAGCACCACCTCGCTGGCGCCGGTGAGCGCGTCGCGCCGCCGCGACCACGGAGTCCCGCCGGCGTGGCGGGCCTCCCCCACCACCGCGAGACGGAAGCGGCGGGCACCGGCGATGGTGGTGACGTAGCCCAGCGACGCGCCGGCGGCCTCGAGCCGCGGGCCCTGCTCGATGTGGGCCTCGAGGTAGCCCACCAGCTGCGCGGGCGCGCGGGCGGCGTCGCCGACCCGGCCCGGGTCGAGGCCGAACGTCGTGAACGCCTGACGCAGCGTCGTACCGTCGTGGTCGCGCAGCGCCCACCAGTCGGGGTCCCACGTCCCGGCCACGGCCTGGCTGCCCAGCAGGGCCTTGCCGAACCGGGCACCCTCCTCGTCGCTGAACGCCACGACCTCGAGGGCCATCGGCAGGGCGGCGGCGCGGTCGCGCAGACGCTCGACGACCGCGAGCGCCATCACCACGCCGAGCATGCCGTCGAAGCTGCCGGCGTCGGGCACGGTGTCGACGTGCGAGCCGAGCACGAGCGCCGGGAGGCCGGGCTCGCGGCCCTCGACGCGGCCCCACTGGTTGCCGGCGGCGTCCTGCCACGGCGCCAGCCCGGCCCCGGTCATCCAGTCGGCGACCTGGGTGTTGGCTCGGGCGTGCTCGAGGGTGAGGTGGGTGCGCTCGAGGTGGCGTGGCGAGGCCGAGATGAGGTCGAGCTCGGCGCAGCGCCGCAGGACCTCGAGGGCGGTTCCCGCGGTGGTCACGCGTAGACCTCGAGGGCCGCGCCGACGCCGGAGCCGCCGGTGACCGTGACGCCGGCACTGCGCAGCACCTGCTCGAGGGCGGCGAGCGTGGTCAGGACGGCGTCCTGGCTGGCGTTGTAGCCCATCGTGCCGATCCGCCACACGCGTCCGTGCAACGGGCCGAACGACGTACCGATCTCGATGCCGTAGCCCTCGAGCAGCGCGCCCCGGACCCGCTCGCCGTCGACCCCGGCGGGGATCTCGACGGCGACGACGTTGGTCATCTTGTGGGCGACGTCGCCGAAGACCTCCAGGCCCAGCCCGCGCACGCCGGCGAGCATCGCGCGGCCGTGCAGGTCGTGGCGCGCGACGGCGTGGTCGAGCCCCTCCTCGACGAGCAGCCGGGCGCACTCGTGGGCGGCGTAGAGCATCGAGGTCGCCTCGGTGTGGTGGTTGAGGCGACGCGGGCCCCAGTAGTCCATGATCTGGGCGAGGTCGAGGTAGTTGGAGCGGATGCGGGTGCCGCTGCCCTCGCGGGCGGCGTCGCGGTCGTCGCGGATGCCGGCCTCGACGTGGCGGCGGGCCTCGATGACGGCGGCCGCGCGTGGCGAGACCGTCGTCGGGGCACTGCCGGACGGACCGGCCAGGCACTTCTGCAGCCCGGCGGTCACCAGGTCGACACCCCAGGCGTCGGTCTCGAAGGGGTTGCCGCCGAGCGAGGCGGTGGCGTCGCAGTAGAGCAGCACCTCGTGGCGCCGGCAGATCTCACCGAGGTCGGCCAGGGGCTGGCACATCGTGGTCGAGGTGTCGCCCTGCACGACCGCGAGCACCTTCGGGCGCACCCTGACGATCGCCTCCTCGACCTGCTCGGGGGTGAACACCTCGCCCCACGGCACCTCGAGGGTGTGCACCTCGGCGTCGCAGCGCGAGGCGATCTCGGTGAGCAGGTGCCCGAAGCGTCCGAAGACCGGCACGAGCACCCGGTCACCCGGCTCGAGCAACGAGACCAGCGCCGCCTCGATGCCGGCGCGGGCGGTGCCGTCGACCAGGAACGTGTGCTCGTGGGTGGTGCGGAAGACCTGACGGTAGAGCTCCATCGTCTGGTTCATGTACGTCGTCATCGCCGGGTCGAACTGGCCGACCAGCTGCGCCGACATCGCGCGCAGCACCCGAGGGTCAGCGTTGATCGGCCCCGGCCCCATCAGCAACCGGGGCGGCGGGTCGATCGGCGGGAACGTCATGACCCCACTCTATGAAACAGACGTTGCACGCATGTTTCGAACGCGCGGATCGACCCGTCGTACATGGACGACGGGTCAGCGTCGGCGGAGCTGCTGGCCGCGGGTGGGGTCGGGCGGGGTGGGCGCGCCGGGTCCGTGGACGAGGGTGCCGCGCAGGACGGTGTGGGTGACGCGGCCGGCGTAGTGCTGGCCGTCGTAGGCCGAGATCGGGTTGCGGTGGGCGAGACGGGTGGCGTCGACCGGGAAGTCGACGGCGGTGTCGTAGACGGCGAGGTCGGCGTCGGCGCCGACCGCGAGGCGGCCCTTGTGGCGCAGGCCGACCAGGTCGGCGGTGCTGCGCGACATCCAGCGGCTGACGTCGGCGAGGTCGATGCCGCGGGCGCGGGCCTCGTGGGCGACGGCGGCCAGACCGACCTGGAGGCCGGCGACACCGCCCCAGGCCTGCTGCAGGTCGCCGTCGCCCCGGTGCTTCTCCTCGGCGGTGGCCGGTGAGTGGTCGCTGACGACCGTGTCGATGACGCCGTCGCGCAGCGCCTGCCACAGCGCCTCACGGTTGCCGGCGTCTCGGATCGGCGGGCAGCACTTGAACTGCGGGGCGGCGTCGGGGATGGTCTCGGCGGCGAAGCAGAGGTAGTGCGGGCAGGTCTCGACGGTCAGCGGGAGCCCCTCGGCCCGGGCGTCGGCGATCAGGTCGAGCGCGCGGGCGCTCGACAGGTGGAGCAGGTGGACGCGAGCACCGCTCTCGCGAGCGCCGTCGAGCAGCCGGCGGATCGCGGCGGTCTCGGCCTCGTCGGGGCGCGAGACGAGGAAGTCGGCGTAGGCGCGACTCGGCGGCGAGGGAGCGGCATCGAGGACGTCGGGGTCCTCGGCGTGCACGATCATCAACGCGTCGAGCCGGGCGACCTCGTGCAGCGCGGCCCGCAGCCCGGCCGGGTCGAGGTGGCCGAACTCCTCCACCCCGGACGGCGACAGGAAGCACTTGAAGCCGAAGACACCTTCGTCCCACAGCGGTGCGAGGTCGGGCACGTTGCCCGGGACGGCGCCGCCCCAGAACCCGACGTCGACCGCCAGCTCGCCGGTCGCGGCCGCGCGCTTGGCCGCCAGGCCGGCGACCGTGGTGGTGGGCGGCACGGAGTTGAGCGGCATGTCGACCAGCGTCGTGACCCCGCCGAGCGCTGCGGCGCGGGTCGCGGTGACGAATCCCTCCCACGCGGTGCGACCGGGCTCGTTGACGTGCACGTGGGTGTCGACCACGCCGGGCACGACGTACGCCGTGTCGGGCACGTGCAGGACGTCACCGGTCCCGTCACCGCCAGTGGTTTCGAGAGCAGTGATCTCGACGATGACACCGTCCGCGACGACCACCGTGGCCGGCACGAACACCCCGTCGACCAGCACCCGCTGCCCGGCGATCCCAGCGAGGGGCACACGGACGCCCACGGGGCTCAGCAGAACCCGGGCACGGTGGCCCAGGCGCGGGGCTCGGCGGGCGCGCCCTCGCGCTCGACCGTGGCCTGGATCAGGCCGTAGGGCCGGTCGGCGGCGAAGAACACCTCCTGGTCGTTGGTCTGGCCGA
Organism: Sphingomonas paucimobilis; assembly: GCA_943371595.1. Taxonomy (GTDB): domain Bacteria; phylum Actinomycetota; class Actinomycetes; order Propionibacteriales; family Nocardioidaceae; genus Nocardioides. Next base: position 2,937 of record CALRVO020000064.1, on the reverse strand, counting down.
AGGGGGTGAGGTCGACGAGGAAGTGGTGCTTGTTGGGGCACGACAGCTTGATCTCGGCGACGACGTCGTAGGCCTCCAGCACCGCCTTGCCCATCGCGAAGATCGTCTGCTGCAGCGACAGCGAGTGCAGCTGGGCGAAGGTCTCGAGCATCAGGTCGCGGATGCCGGTCCACGTGGCGTCGTGGTCGAGGCCCGAACCCACGGCAGCGGCGGTGTAGCGCCAGGCCGCGGTCAGGCTGGTGGCCAGGATCCGGTCGTCGGTCTCGGCGAGCGTCGTCCAGCGGTCACGCGGGAAGCCGTGGAACTCCGAGCCGGTCGACTTGAGCACCGTGCAGTCCTTGAGACCGCTGACCACGAAGGTCTCGTCGCCGTCGATCTGCACGACGCACGTGCGGGTCTCGCCGCCGGCGCGGACGAACGCGTGGTCGTGGGGCTCGCCGTCGGCGACGATCCGGTCCCAGGTGTGCTGCTCGGCCTCCCAGCGGCCGCCGTGCACCCAGGGGTACGTCGACACGAAGTGGTCGCCGAGGGTGGTGAGGAACCGCTCCGGCGAGTGGACGCCGTGCTCCTGGGCCAGTGCGTAGACGGTGTTCTTCTGGGTGTCGGTGGCCACGACCTGGCTGTTGTCGCCCACGGTGTGGCAGGCCTCGAAGTCGCCGCGCAGCTGGGAGGTGACGGTGAGGTCCTCGATCGTCTGCCGTCCGGGATGGTCGGGGAACGTGTCCCGGGTGATCCGCACCAGGCGGCACTCCGCCTTGCCGTACTGGTTGGACCCCAGCACGATGTCGCCGTCGGCCATGTCAGCTCCCGCGGTAGGTGGTGTAGGACCACGGGCCCAGGAGCAGGGCCACGTGGTAGTGCTCCTCGTCGGGGTCGACGGTGAAGGTGACGACGACCTCGGGGTAGAACGTCGGGCGGCCGGCGGTGGCGAACCAGTCGCCGGTGGCGAGGACGAGCACGTGCGTGCCGGCCCCGACCTCGCCGTCGAGCCGCCACCGGCCGTCGGAGTCGGTCGTCGCGGCCACCGTGCGGCCCTCGGGGTCGCGCAGCGTCAGGTCGACACCGGCGGCGGGCGCGCCCAGCACGGAGTCGAGGACGTGGGTGCTCAGGGTGGTCATGACAACAGATCCTGCACCCGCAGCGCGGTGATCTCGGCGAGCTGGGCGGTGGTGACCTGCAGCTCGGTGGCGTCGTCGTGGGCCAGCCGCTCCTCGAGCAGCGCCAGCATCTCCTCGGCCGACCGGCCGGCGGCCCGGACCAGGTAGATGCGCCCGAAGCGGTCCTCGTAGCGCTGGTTGCCCACGCGCAGCCGCTCGAGGACGTCGGCGTCGGACCGGTCGACCCCGGCCTGCTCACGTTGCGACATGGCGGCGTCCGCACCGTCGCCCGCCGCTCGGTGACCGATGCGTGGGTGGCCCGCCAGGGCCGCCTCGACCTCGGCCGGCGTCCAGGTGGCGGCGTGCTGGTGCGAGGCCCGGACGACGGCCGCCAGGTCGGCGTAGGGGCGACCGGCGGCCAGGTCGGCCGCCCAGCGCGGGATCGAGACGCACGGCGCGAGCAGCGCCGCGGCCTCGGCGCGGGGCAGGACGTTGAGGTCGTCGACGGTGGTGGTGGCGCTCATGGGCGCTGCACCCACGCGAGCAGGTCACGGTCACGTCCGGGCGCGGCGACCAGGCAGGCTCCGGCCGGCAGCCCGGCGTCGGTGGTGAGCGGCACGTTGAGCCCGGGCAGGCCCCCGAGGCCGGCCAGGCAGGTGAGCCGCAAGGTGGCCTCGCGGACGACGTCCATGTCGGAGCCGAGCAGCGGCGCGACCGACGAGGCCGACGGCAGCACGACGACCCGGTCACCGACGAGGTCGCGGACCGTGTCGCGGGCGGCGTCACAGGTGGCCCGCGCCGCCTGCGCGACCTCGGTGGTGATGCCGGAGGCCATCGTGAAGCGGCCGCGCACGTCGGCGCCGAGGGTGTCCAGGCGGTCGGCGAGCCAGGCACCGTGGGCCTGCCACGCCTCCCAGGCCTGCCACTGGGTGAAGGCGACCCGCCACGCGGCGAGGTCGGGCAACGGCCAGTGCTCGCGGGTGGCGCCGTGGGCGTCGGCGTACGCCGTGACGGTGGCGCGCACGTCGGGCTCGGCGAGGTCGAGCAGGGCCGGCACCACGACGAGGTCGGGCGTCGACGCTGACGGCGCTGTCGCCACGGGCGGCAGCAGGACGTCACCGACCCGGGCGAGCAGCCCGGGCGTGCGGGCGAACCAGCCGACGGTGTCGAAGGACGGCGCGAGCGGCAGCAGGCCGGCGCGGGAGACCGCGTCGTGGGTCGTGCGCAGCCCCCACAGTCCCTGGTAGGACGCCGGGACCCGGATCGAGCCTCCGGTGTCGGTGCCGAGCCCGATGGTGGCGTGGCCGAGCGCGACCGCGCTGGCCGAGCCCGACGACGAGCCGCCGGGCACGCGGCCGGGCGCGGCGGGGTTGGGCGGGGTGCCGTGGTGGGCGTTGGTGCCGGCCAGGGAGTAGGCGAGCTCGTCGGTGCGGCTGATGCCGCGCACCGCGGCCCCCGCGTCCAGCAGCCGGGCGACCGCGTCGGCGTGCGTGGCCTCGACCGGCGCGGCGGCCAGCCACGCCGGGTTGCCCGCGCCGACGCGCTGCCCGGCGACGGCGTAGAGGTCCTTGACGGCGACCGTCTCGCCCTCGAGCTGGCCTCGGTGGCCCGGCAGCAGCGGGTCGCCGACGACCCGCCAGACCCGGGTGTCGAGCGCGGGGGCGGGGACGGCGACGTGGGCGGCGGTGACCTGCCACCCGTCGGGCCCGCGCTGCCACAGCTGGGTCTGCTGGCCGCGGCCGCCCCGGGCCGGGGCGGTCACGGCGATCACCAGCGCGTGGTCGGGGTCGACGACCTGCACGTGCGTGTCGACGACCGTGCGCGCCGGGGCCCCGCCGCG
>CALRVO020000063.1:0-12076 GCA_943371595.1 Sphingomonas paucimobilis | reverse complement strand
CATGGCGAGCAGGGCGAGGCCGGCGATCGCGGCGAGGGTCTTCTTGGTGCGCTTGCGGGGCACGGAGTTCATGGGAACTCCTCTCACGGTGGGAGGGAGGGAGGGACGGACGTGAGTGTGTTCGTGGGCCTGGCCCCCGGGGATTGGATCAGGACCGACTTTCGTCACGGGGCGCCCGCGGACCCCCAGTGGCTATCGTGCGACGGTGCCGCGACTCCTGATCGTCCACCACTCCCCCACGCCGCTGGTGCGGTCGCTGACGGACGCCGTGGTCGCCGGGGCCCACGACGAGGCGATCGAGGGGGTCGAGGTGGTCGTCGCACAGGCCCTGCAGGCCGGTGCGGACGACGTGCTGGCGGCCGACGGTTACCTGCTGGGCTGCACCGCCAACTTCGGCTACATGTCCGGCGCGCTCAAGCACTTCTTCGACACGGTCTTCCTCCAGGCCGGGGGCGCGCTGGGCGACGACGGGTCCGGGAGCGCGACGACGGGCGGCCGCAAGCCCTACGGGCTGTGGGTGCACGGCCGTTACGACACCACCGGAGCCGTGCGCAGCGTGCAGTCGATCGTGCAGGCGCTGCCGTGGTCGCAAGCGGCCCCGGTGCTGGAGGTGCTCGGCGACGTCGGCGAGCCGGAACGCGACCGTGCCTACGAGCTCGGGGCCACCCTCGCCGCGCTCCTGGTCTGACCTGCCCGGGCCGCCGGTAGCATCCCTCCTCGTGGCAACCCGGGCTCGCAGGACTCGTAGTGCGACCGCCGCGACGGTCGCCCTGCTCGCCGTGGTCGTGGGCGGACTCTCCGCCTGCAGCGACCCGGCCGCACCGCGTCCCGCCGGCGCCGATCCCGAGCAGGTCGACTCGGTGGAGCCGCCCGAGGACGGCGCCTGCCGCCAGCTGACGCTCGCCGACATCGCCGCGCCCACCAACGCCAGCCCGGTGGTCGACTGCCGCACCAAGCACACCGCCGAGACCTACGCCGTGGGCGAGCTCCCCGACGAGCTGCGCGACGCGGCGTACGACTCCCGCGAGGTCGGTGCCTTCGCCTACGACACGTGCAGCACCGGCCTGCAGGAGTTCCTCGGCGCCGACGAGAGCCAGGCGATGCGCACGGTGCTGAGCTGGGCGTGGTTCCGGCCGTCGGAGAAGGCGTGGGACGAGGGCGCCCGCTGGTACCGCTGCGACGTCGTCGGCGGCGGCGAGCAGAGCAAGTCGCTGGTCTCCCTGCCCGAGAGCGCCCGAGGCATCCTCGAGGGTCGCCCCGACGACCGGTGGGTGGCCTGCGTCGACGGGCCCTCGGTGGCCCAGTCGGTCAAGATCCCCTGCAGCCAGCCGCACGACTGGCGCGCCGTCACGACCATCAAGCTCGGCGAGGAGAGCGATCCCTACCCGGGCGACCGGCTCTCGGAGGTCCGCTCGCGCGACTTCTGCAAGAAGTCGGTGCTGGCCTACCTCAACTACCCGCCCACCTTCGACTACGGCTACACGTGGTTCCACGAGGCCGAGTGGACCGCCGGCAACCGGCGGTCCGTGTGCTGGGCACGCACCGATGACTAGGCGGACGACGGGGCGGCGTACGACGCTCGCGGGCGTCGTGGCGGCCTGCCTCGGTCTGGTCGCGGGCTGCTCGGGCGGCGGCGAGCCACCCGACCCCGCCCCGACGCCCACGCCCAGCGCGACCCCCACACCCACACCGCCGCCACGGGCGACGCCGGTGGAGGCCCCCGCCGACGGGGCCTGCTACCGGCTCAGCTACCGCCAGGCGGTCTCCCCGACCAACGGCGCGTCCCCGGTGCCGTGCCGGTCCTCCCACACCTCGCAGACCTACCGGATCGGCCGGATCGACAACGTCGTGGGCGGTCACCTCCTCGCCGTCGACTCGGCCCAGGTCCAGCAGGACGTCGCGCAGGCCTGTCCGGCGGCCCTCGGCGCCTTCGTCGGCGGCACGCTCGAGGACCAGCGGCTCAGCATGCTCCGGTCGGTGTGGTTCACCCCGAGCCTCGACCAGTCCGGCAAGGGCGCGGCCTGGTACCGCTGCGACGCCGTCGCCCTCGCCGGGGCCGAGGACCTCGTCGAGCTCCGCGGGCCCCTGGCCGACGTGCTGGCCACCCCCGAGGGCCGCGACCGCTACGCCATGTGCGGCACCGCCGGCCCCGCCGCCCGGTCCTTCGAGCGCGTGCCGTGCAGCGCCCCGCACACGTGGCGGGCCTTCTCCGTGATCCCGCTCGACCCCGGTCGCTACCCCGGCACCCCCGCCGTCGACGACGCCGGCGCCGCCTGCGAGGACGCCGCGGCCGGCGTGGCCGACGACCCGCTCGACTACCAGTGGGCCTACGAGGGTCCCGACGCCGAGGAGTGGGCCGCGGGTCAGACGTTCATCCGGTGCTGGGCGCCTGACTGACGCCCCACGGTGGTCGAGGAGGTCACCCGCCACGGTGGTCGCCGCGCCACTCCACGGTGGTCGAGGAGGTCGCCCGCGACCGTCTCGAGACCACACCAGCCGCACCTCCGCTCCCGGCCCACCCCGGGTCTCGGGTGGTCCGGGTCGGGCGGCCGCGCGCGTAGTCGATCGCGTCTCGGCGTCAAGGACGCTTCGCGCCGCTGCGCGGCCGCCTTCGGCGGTCCTTGACCCCGAGCCTCTCGCGATCGACTGACGGCGCGCTCAGCGGCGGAGCCTCGCAAGCTCGGCCCGCCGCCGCTGGCGCGGCCGCCCGACCCTCACCCGCCCCAGAGGTCACAGTGGTGTGCACCGGGACGCCGAACCCATGACTGGGCCGATGAATTTTCATCGGCCCAGTCGATGCTTCGCCGTCCCGGTGCAACTTGTGGGGTGGGTGTGACTCTCGGGTTGTCCGCGCCGACGAAGGGCGCGGCTTGCCGCTGCCCTCGTGCGCCCTCACTGCATCGCGGGCGCGCGGACGACCCGAAGCACCGAGACCTCAGGCGCCTCAGAAGCCGAGCTTGCGCAGCTGGCGCGGGTCGCGCTGCCAGTCCTTGGCGATCTTGATGTGCAGGTCGAGGTAGACCGGGGTGCCGAGGAGGGCCTCGATCTGCTGGCGGGCGCGGCTGCCGACGTCCTTGAGGCGCGCACCCTTGTGGCCGATCATGATGCCCTTCTGCGAGTCGCGCTCGACGTAGAGGTTGGCGTAGATGTCGAGCAGCGGCTTGTCGGCGTCGCGGTCGGCGCGCAGGTTCATCTCCTCCACCACGACGGCGATCGAGTGGGGCAGCTCGTCGCGCACGCCCTCGAGCGCGGCCTCGCGGATCAGCTCGGCGACGATGATCTCCTCGGGGGCGTCGCTGAGGTCGCCGTCGGGGTAGAGCTGGGGCCCCTCGGGCAGCAGGCCGACGAGGAGGTCGGCGAGGAGCTGGACCTGGTGCCCCGCCAGGGCTGCGACCGGGACGATCTCGGCCCAGTCGGTGCCGGTCTCGGTTCCGAGGGCCGCGATGTCGAGCAGGTGCTGGCCGAGCTGCTCGGGGGTCGCCAGGTCGGTCTTGGTGGCGATGGCGACCTTGATGGTGCGCTTGACCTTGCCCATCTCCCTGACGATGAAGCGGTCGCCGGGACCGATCTTCTCGTTGGCGGGGAAGCACACCGCGACGACGTCGACCTCGGCCAGCGTGGTCTTGACCAGGTCGTTGAGGCGCTCGCCGAGCAGGGTCCGCGGACGGTGCAGACCCGGGGTGTCGACCAGGATCAGCTGGGCGTCGGGGCGGTGCACGATGCCGCGCACGACGGTTCGCGTGGTCTGCGGCTTGGAGCTGGTGATGACCACCTTGCTGCCCACGAGGGCGTTGGTCAGCGTCGACTTGCCGGCGTTGGGCCGCCCCACGAACGACGCGAACCCGCTCCTGTGCGGGGGCAGCGGCTCGCTGGTCTCGGATGGTGCGGGGGTGGTGTCGGTCATCGGGTCGTCCCTGTCTCGGCTCGTCGTGGGTCGACGGCGCGGGGTTGGCGGCCCGCGACCGCGCGCCAGTAACCCATCACGTCGTACGCCGTGCTCGGCAGGTGCCGCTCACGCATGAGGTGCTTGCGGATGGCCCGCATCTGCGCGGACTCCCCCGCCATCCAGAAGTAGCCGTCGCCCTCGGGCCAGACCAGGTCGGTGACGACGTCGGCCAGCCGGCTCACCCCGTCACCGGGCTGGCCGAGCCAGTCGACCTCGGCCGCCGGGAGATAGGTCGACATGTCGTCGGGCACCTCGGCCCAGACACGCGTCGGGACCTCGACGGTCTCGGCGATCCGGGCGATCGCGGGCAGCGCGGTCAGGTCGCCGACGAGCATCAGCCACGCGGCCCCCTCGGGCATGGCGAACGAGCCCTTGGGCTCGGTGACCGTGACCGTGTCACCCACGCACCCACCCGCTGCCCACTCGGTCACCAGCCCGACGTCGTGCACGACGACGTCGAGCGTCATTCGCTCGCCGTCCCACGCGCGGACGGTGTAGTAGCGGCTCTGGAACTGCCTCGGGACCACCAGCCCGACCCACTCGTCGGGGATGCCGGTGCTGGTGAACCCGGCCAGGCCGGGACCACCGAGCTCGAGCCGCACGAGGTGGGCGGCCAGCGGGGTGCGCGACAGCACCTGTGCCTCGTAGGTCGCTGCCTTGGTGCTCATCGGGTCGAGACTAGTGGGCGCGTCAGGAGCCCCACGTCGGGCGCAGCGGGAACCCGTCGGAACCGTCGTCGGCGGTGCGGACCGCGAGCACCTGGTGCAGCTGCACCTCGTTGCGCTCGAAGCCCACGCGGCAGGCGGCCATGTAGAGACCCCAGACGCGGGCGGTGCCGAGACCGACCTCGGCGACGCACTCGTCCCAGTGCTCGACCAGGTTGCGGTTCCAGTCGCGCAGGGTGAGGGCGTAGTGGTGACGGAGGTTCTCGGAGTGCATCACCTCGAGGCCGGCGTCCTGGGCCTCGGTGATGATGCGGCCCGAGCCGGTGAGCTCGCCGTCGGGGAAGACGTAGCGGTCGATGAACGCGCCGGTGCGTGCGGGGAGGTTGTCGTGGCGGGTGATGCAGTGGTTGAGCAGGCGGCCCTCGGGCTTGAGCTTGTCGCGCAGGAACGAGAAGTAGGTCGGCATCTGGCGTACGCCGATGTGCTCGGTCATCCCGATCGAGGAGACGGCGTCGAAGCCGTCCTCGAGGACCTCGCGGTAGTCGAGGTGACGCACCTCGGCGAGGTCACCGAGACCGGCGGCGTCGATGGCCTCCTTGGCCCACTCGGCCTGGTGCCGGCTGAGGGTCACACCGAGCGCCTTGACGCCGTACTCACGGGCGGCGTGCATGACCATGCCGCCCCAGCCGCAGCCCACGTCGAGCAGACGCTGCCCGGGTTGCAGGTCGAGCTTGCGCGCGACCAGGTCGAACTTCTCGGTCTGCGCCTCCTCGAGGCTGGCCTCGGCCGACGGGTAGACCGCGCACGTGTAGGCCATCGAGGGGCCCAGGACGTGGCGGTAGAACGCGTTCGAGACGTCGTAGTGGTGGGAGATGACCTCGGCGTCGCGGGTCAACGAGTGGCGGACGCCCTCCATCATCCGGCGCCAGCGCGGCAGGTGCTCCTGCGGCGGCGGGGGCGGCGGCTTGAGGTTGGACAGCCCGAGCCCGCGGACGATGGCGACCAGCTCAGCCGCCGAGGGCGCCCGGAACTTGGTGTGGTCCTTGAGCTTCTGCATCACCTCGTAGGGGTTGCCGGGGTGCTCGCCGTGGACCACGAGGTCGCCCGCGACGTAGGCGCGGGCCAGGCCGAGGTCGCCGGGGGCGGTCACGAGGTACTGCAGGCCGCGCTGGTTGACCAGCTCGAGCCCGATCTCGGCGTCCTCGGGACCGGCGGCGCTGCCGTCGTAGGCGGTGAAGCGCAGCGGCATGCCGCCGCGGGTGAGGTCGGCGACGACGTCGGCGATCTTGAAGGTGGGGGTGGGCACAGGAGCACTCACTTTCTGCTCAGAGACGGCGGACCGTCTTGTCGTAGAGGTCGGTCAGGCGGTGGTCGGGGTCGTGGCGGGCCTTGACGGCCGCCACGTGCGGCCCGTTGTAGAGCTGGTCGAAGGTCTCGCGGTCGTAGAACGCCTCGGAGTAGAGCGACTTGTGGCCGCCGAGCTCGTGGACACGGGCCTCGATCGCGCGGTTGCGGGGGCCCTCGGGAGCGTCGGGACCGACGTGGACCGTGCCCCAGAACCCCACGTTGACGTAGGGCTCACCCGCCTCGAGGGGGTACGCCGGCCACGAGCGCCGGGCGACCAGCGGGCACAGCCAGACCGGGCGCATCCCGACCTCGGCGTCGAACCACTCGAGGAACTCGGGCAGTCGCCCCGACGGGACCTCGATGTCCTGCACCACCCGCTCGCGCTGGGGACGACCGGCACGGCGGTCGAGCCGGTCGGCGATGTCGAAGCGGCGGTCGAGGCCGAGGAGCCTCATGTAGACGTCGGAACGGCGCCACCGGCGTGGCCAGAAACGGCGGATCCGGGGGTTCTGGGCACCGAAGGCACCCGAGCACCAGAACCAGTCGGTGTCCCAGCGCCACAGGTAGTCGTACATCGTCAGCAGGTCGGTCTCGCGCTCCTGGAGGGACCGGAAGAACACCTGCTGCCCGGCGTAGTCGGAGACCGACGCACCGTCGAGGTCGTCGCTCCAGCGCGCCAGGGTGAGGTAGAGCTCGTCGGGGCTGAAGGCCACGCCGTCGATCCCGTCGACCCGCTGGCCCTCGTGCTCGCCGGTGGCCACGATGGCCTCGATGGTCTTGGTCAGCAGCGCCGCGTCGTCGAAGCGGACGTGGCGCAGCGCGACGTAGGCCGGGACGGGCTCGAGCTCGATGCGCAGCCGCGTGGCGTAGCCCAACGACCCGTAGGAGTTGGGGAAGGCGTCGAACAGCTCGTCGCCGGGGCGCGTGGTGACGACCTCGCCGGCCCCGGTGAAGACGTCCATCTCGAGCACCGACTCGTGCGGCAGGCCGTTGCGGAAGCTCGTCGACTCGATGCCGAGCCCGGTCACCGCACCGCCGAGGGTGATCGTGCGCAGCTGGGGCACGACCAGCGGGATCAGGCCGTGGGGCAGCGTGGCGTCGACGAGGTCCTCGTAGGTGCACATGCCCTGGACCTCGGCCGTGCGCGCCTCGGGGTCGACCTCGAGCACACCGGTCAGCCCGCTCACGTCGAGGCCCGGGGCCGTGGTGGCCGACCGCACCCGGAAGAGGTTGGTCGTCTTCTTGGCGAGTCGCACGGGCTGGCCGGCAGGGATCGCGTCGTAGGACGCCGCGAGCCGTGCCACGGCCTCGTCGTGCTGCTGCCAGGCGTGGTCCCGATCTCTCACCCGTCGCACGTTACCCCCGTCGGGGGTCCTGCGCTTGACGGGTGCGGGCGGGCCGGTGGCGACGAGAGGTACGCCACTCCCGGGGGCCTCGGGGTCAGGAGGCGACGAGGTTGCCCCGTGCATCGGCGAGGTGGACGACGACGTCGGGCCCGGCGTACTCCTCGAGGACGGCGCGGTCGGGCACGGTGAGCTCGGTGGCGTCGCCCAGCACGACCGCGGCGGCCAGTCCCTGGGAGCCCGACGCGACGGCCATCGCCACGCACACCTGGACCGCGGTCAGCTGCAACGAGTCGAGGTCGACGGTGGCCGCGGCGTAGGTGCGGCCGTCGTGGTCACGCACGGCCGCGCCCTCCGCGGCCTGGGTGCGGGCCCGGGTCGCCCGGGCCAGGGTCACCAGCTTGGCGTCCTCGGCGCTCAGCTCGGCGACGGGCTCGCTGGTCGGTTCGGTCGTCGGCTCGATGGTCGGCTCGATGGTCGGCTCCGTCATGCGGTCAGCCTAGAGAGATCGAGAGCGGCATCGACAGGACCCCGTGGGGCACGGCGATCCCGACCGAGGCGGCGAGCCGCTCCAGCAGAGCCTCCGGCCCGGCCGGTGCGGTGACGCGCGCCGCACCGGGCGACTCGCTGGACTCCGCGGGCCGCAGCTGCTGCAGCCAGACGAGCGGGGACGGCGACGGCATCCGCACCTCGTCGGGATCGAGCCCGGCCAGCGCACAGGCACGCTCGAGGGCGAGCCGGCTACCGCCGAGGTGGTCGACCAGGCCGCGCGCGTGGGCGTCGACCCCGGCCCACACCCGGCCCCGGGCCAGCGGCTCCAGGACGGCCAGGTCGAGCCCCCGGTCGGCGGCGGCCTTGGTCGTGAAGTCGGCGTAGACCTCGTCGAGCCAGGCGTCGAGGACCTGCCACTCGTCGTCGGTGAAGGGCTTGCCCGGGGTGAGGAACCCGGCGCGCGGACCGGCGTCGACGGCCTCGCGGACGATGCCGGCGCGGTCGAGGAGTCGCTCGACGACCATCTTGCCGGCGAGGACCCCGATCGACCCGGTGAGCGTGGTCGGCTGGGCGACGACCTCGTCGCACGGCATCGCCACGAAGTAGCCACCCGAGGCGGCTGCAGCGCCCATGGTCGCGACGACCGGACGTCCGCTCTCGCGCAGGCGGAGCACCTCGCGGCGGATCGAGTCGCTGGCGACGTAGGACCCGCCGGGGCTGTCGACGCGCAGCACGACCGCCTTGACGTCGTCGTCGCGCGCGGCCTCGCGGAGCCGGGCGCCGACCCGGTCGGCGCCGGCCTGCGAACCGGTGCCGGGACCGAGCACGATCGGGCCGGTCACGTCGACGACCGCGACGACCGGGCGGTGCCGCTGGGTGAGGGCGCCGAGTCGGTCGGCGGGTCCGTGGGTCTGGTGGGCGTGGGCCCAGCGGTGCACGTAGGCCGGCTCCCAGTCGGGGGTCCAGGCCTCCCGGGCGTGGGCGTAGACCTCGTCGCGGTAGCCGACCCGGTCGACCAGGCCCGCGTCGAGGGCCGCAGCCGACGAGAGCGGCGCTCTCGCCATGGCGGACCGGACGTCGTCCGCGCTCAGGTGGCGCCGGGCGGCGACCCGGGCCACGGTGTCGTCGACGACGGCGTCGGCCAGGCGTTGGACCATCTCGCGGTTGGCGGCGCTCACCTCGGTGGCGGCGAACTGGTCGGCTGCCGACTTGTACTCGTGGCGCTGGCCGAACTCGGGGTCGACCCCGAGCTTCTCCAGCCCGCCGCGCAGCAGGGTGATGGCGAGGTGGACACCGGTGAGACCGAGCGCGCCGGAGGGCTGGACCCAGACCTCGCGAGCGTTGACCGCCAGCCGGTAGCCGGCCAGGCCGCTGGTCAGCTCGCCGAACGTCGCGGTCCACGCGATCGACGGCTTGCTCTGGGAGAAGTCGGCGACCATCGCCCCGACCTCGTCGGCGACGGCCAGCGGCAGCGGGCACGTGCCGACGTGGACCAGCAGGCCGAGCACGTCGTCGTCGCCCGCTGCGCGGCGCAACCCGTCACCGATCGCCCGCAGGCCCGGCGCCTGCCGCCGGCGCAGGGCCTCCCAGGGGTTCTGGGGCGGCCCGGACTGGACGCCGTGGCTCAGGTCGAGCTCGAGCACGGTGCGGGGGCCGCGGTGGCGCAGGCCGGGGAGTGCAGGGATCGACAGGTGGCGCAGCATGCCGACCAATCTAGGCGGGGCACCCGAGGCCGGCGCTCGGCCGGGTGCCGGGCTCAGGCCTCGACGACGGCGGCGTCGGCAGGGAGGTCGGTCGGCTCGACGACGACCCGGCGGATCAGCACGGTGCCGATCTTGTTGCGGCGTCCCGCGGTGTCCTCCGCCTCGAAACGGAGCCCGTGCGCCTCGACGTAGGACCCGGGGATCGGGACGCGGCCGAGGTGCTTGGCCATCAGGCCACCGACACTGTCGACGTCCTCCTCCTCGACGTCGAAGCCGAAGAGCTCGTCGAGGTCGTCGACGGGGTAGCGCGACGAGACCCGGTAGCCGGCCGGACCTCCGTCGGCGGCCTCGGGCAGGGCCTCGACCTCGATCGCGTCCTGGTCGTACTCGTCGGTGATCTCGCCGACGATCTCCTCGAGGAGGTCCTCGATGGTGATCAGGCCGGCGGTGCCGCCGTACTCGTCGACGACCACGGCGATGTGCTGGCGCCCGGCCTGCATCTCGCGTAGCTGGTCGTCCACGGGCTTGGACTCAGGCACCCAGGCGACCGGGCGCATGACCTCCTCGACGTGCTGGGTCAGCTCGACGTCGGGGGCCTCGAAGTCGCGGCGCACGATGTCCTTGAGGTAGGCGAAGCCCCGGATGTCGTCGAGGTTGTCGCCGATCACCGGCAGCCGGGAGAAGCCGCTGCGCAGGAACAACGACATGGTCTGGCGCAGGTTCTTGTAGTGCTCGATGTAGACGACGTCGCCGCGCGGCACCATCACCTCGCGCACGGTGGTGTCGCCGAGCTCGAAGACCGAGTGGATCATCTTGCGCTCGTCGGCCTCGATGAGGGCCGAGGCCTCGGCGATGTCGACCATCTCGCGCAGCTCGGTCTCGGACGAGAACGGTCCTTCACGAAAACCCTTGCCGGGCGTGATCGCGTTGCCGAGCAGGATGAGCAACCGCGAGAGCGGCCCGAGGACCCGGGTGAAGGCCGACAACGGGGCGGCCGACCAGAGGGCGACCTGCTCGGAGTGTTGACGGCCCAGGGTGCGGGGACCGACCCCGATCACGACGAACGACACGACCAGCATCACGCCGATGGCGGTGAGCACGCTGACCCACCGCGCGCCGTCGAGGGCCCGGTCGAGCTCGAGGGTGACCAGCACGATCGCCGAGATCTCGCACAGCAGACGCAGCAGCAGGGCGGTGTTGAGGTGGCGCGGCGCGTCCTCGAGCAGGACGACGAGCCGCTTGGCGCCGGTGCGCTCGTCGTGGACGAGCTCGTGGGCACGGGCCTTGGAGAACGAGCCGAGCGCGGCGTCGACGGCACTGAAGACGCCGGCGAGCACGACGAGCAGCGCCGAGACCAGGAGGGTGATGGTGCCGGTCACCGGCTACGCCACTCCCCCAGCAGCGTGTCCTGCAGGCCGAACATCTCGGCGTGCTCCTCGGGCTCGGCGTGGTCGTAGCCGAGCAGGTGCAGGATGCCGTGGACGGTGAGCAGCTCGATCTCGGCGAGGGTGCCGTGGCCGGCGGTCTCGCCCTGGGCCGCGGCGATCTGCGGGCACAGCATGATGTCGCCGAGCACGCCCTCCTCGGGCTCCTCGTCGACCAGGCCCGGCCGCAGCTCGTCCATCGGGAAGGCCAGCACGTCGGTCGGGCCCTCCTTGTCCATCCACTTCTCGTTGAGCTCGGTGATGGTCGCCTCGTCGACGGCCTTGATGCAGAGCTCGGCCAGCGGGTGCACGCGCAGGGAGTCCATGACGAAGCGGCTCAGCTGGGCCAGGTGCTTGACGTCGATGCCGGTGCCGGACTCGTCGAGGATCTCGATGGTCATGGTCGGGGTCCCTGCGAGGTTGTCGGGCGGAGGAGCGAAGCGGGGGAGGCCGAGAACCTCGTGGGGTGGCTCATGGTCGCGTCACCGACGCTGCTCGGTCGCGGAGCTGAGGCCGCCGCGGCTGTCGAACTCGTCGTAGGCCGCGACGATCTTGCCGACCAGCCGGTGGCGTACGACGTCGTGGGCGGTCAGCCGCTGGAACGAGATGTCGTCGACGTCGTCGAGGATGCCCTCGATGATGCGCAGGCCCGACTTGACGCTGCCCGGCAGGTCGACCTGGGTGATGTCGCCGGTGACCACGATCTTGGAGCCGAAGCCCAGGCGGGTCAGGAACATCTTCATCTGCTCGGGCGTCGTGTTCTGCGCCTCGTCGAGGATGATGAAGCTGTCGTTCAACGTCCGGCCGCGCATGTAGGCCAGCGGCGCGACCTCGATGGTGCCGGCGGCCATCAGCTTGGGGATCGACTCGGGGTCGATCATGTCGTGCAGGGCGTCGTAGAGCGGGCGCAGGTAGGGGTCGATCTTCTCGCTGAGCGTGCCCGGCAGGTAGCCGAGGCTCTCGCCGGCCTCGACCGCGGGGCGGGTGAGGATGATCCGGTTGATCTGCTTGGCCTGCAGCGCCTGCACGGCCTTGGCCATCGCCAGGTAGGTCTTGCCGGTGCCAGCGGGACCGATGCCGAAGGTGATGGTGTGCTTGTCGATCGAGTCGACGTAGCGCTTCTGGTTGAGCGTCTTGGGGCGGATCGAGCGGCCGC
>CALRVO020000062.1:0-12130 GCA_943371595.1 Sphingomonas paucimobilis | reverse complement strand
TCCGGTGGGGCGGGTGTGGCTGGGTGAGGTGACTACTTCTTGAAGGTGATCGAGAAGGTCTTGCTGGAGCCGAAGCCGTTGGCGTCACCGGGGTAGGTGATCTTGAGGGTGCTCTTGCCCTTGCCGACCTTCGACTTCAGCAGGGTGATCGTGGCCTTGCCGGCCTTCAGGGTGCCGGTGCCGACGGTCTTGGCGCCCTCCTTGATGGTGACCTTCCCGGACGGCTTGACGGTGGTGCCGCCGAAGGTGACGGTCACGACGCCGCGGGCGCTCTTGGCGGTCTTCTTCACCGAGGAGGCGAAGGACTCGGTGATGGCCGAGCCGGCCTTGACCTTGGCGGTGCCGAGGTCCGACGAGGCCACGAACGCGCTGTCGGCGGTGGGCGTGTAGACGGCCTGGATGCTGTAGGTCTTGGGCGTCCGGTTGGACAGGTTGAGCGTCGCGGTGCCACCGATGAGGCTGGCGGTGCCGAGGGTGGTGTCGGCGGCGGTGTCGATGAACGCCACGGTGCCGGTGGGCGTCGGGGTGCCGGCGACGCGGGCGGTCAGGCGCAGGGCCTTGGGCGACGGGCTGGTGCCGGTGACCGTCGTGGTCGTGGCGATCGGGACGACCGGCTCGTTGACCTTGAAGTTGCTGGTCGCGGCCTGGGTCGCCTGGCCGCAGACGCCGCCGTCGGCCACGCTGTCGAGCTGCTCGAAGCCGGCGAGCTCGATCTCGTCGATCGCCTCGTCGGAGCAGAGGAAGCCGGCAGTGCCGAAGAGCGCCTGCAGGGTCGCGTTGCCGAGGTCGGCCTGGCGGATCACGTTGTAGAGCGCCCGGTCGGCGCTGAAGCCACCCTCGAGACGCAGGGCCGTGCCGGCCAGGCCGGCACGCCCGGCGGAGTACGGCGCGACGGCGTTGGGGTTGTTGCGGATCGGGGTCGGGTCGTGCTCCTGGACCTCCTGCACGGTGGCGGCGAGCGTGACGTCGACGTTGCCGTTGGCGGCCTTGAGCTGGGCGATGAAGAAGGACCGCGTGCCGGAGCCGGCCTGCGGGATCTTGGGCTCGATGGCACCGGCGGTGCCGCCGATGTCGCTCCAGTCGTCGATGGTGCCGTTGTAGATGCCGACCATCTGGGCGGGCGTGATCGTGGTCGGGGCCTTGGAGGGCACGTCGTTGGAGACCGCCAGCTTGAGGGTGTCGAGCGCGAAGGGGAACTGCTGCAGACCGGCGTTGACCTCGTTGGTCGACAGGCTCGACGAGGAGCGCGCGAAGTCGACGTCGGTGTTGTTGCCCGCACCGTAGAGCGTGTTCTTGCCGGCACCGGAGCCGTTGGGGCGGGTGACCGCGGCCGTGGGCAGCGGGATCGTGCCACCGCTGGTCGCGGCGTACGTCGACAGCCGGGGCTGACCGGCCGGGACGGTGGCGTTGTAGGAGTTGGCCAGACGGAACAGGGCGTTCTGGCTGGTGTCGGAGCCGACCCCGATCACGTCGGTGGTCGTGGGGGTGAAGGTGGTGTCGTCGACGTCGACGGCCGCGTGGGCGGCGCCGGCCGAGAGGGCGAGGACCGATCCGGTCACGGCGAGCGTGACGGCGCCGGCAAGGCTCTTGCGAACGAACATCTGGGAGGTGCTCCTTGGTGTGGTGGTGCATGGATGGACCGGGTGGTGCGGTGTGCCGGCGGGCCCGAGCCCGCCGGCACGGGTCAGAGGAGGTTGGGCAGCAGGCGCATCGCGGTGTCGGTGGACAACCAGGCCAGGCTCAGTGCGACCGGCCCGGCGACGACCCAGACCAGGGCGGCCGACCAGCGCTGCCGGGCGAGCACGACGGCCGTGCTCAGGCCCACGAGCAGCGCCAGCCACAGCGCCATCAGCGGCAGGGCGCTCGTGTCACGCTCCATCGCCTGCTCGGCCTGGGGGGCCGCCCCGCCGTAGCCGGACGGTGTCGGGAAGGCGTCCGAGGCGATCGCATCGACGTAGACCGTGGTGTCGGGCGTCAGGGCCGAGAGCCTGCCTTCACCCTCGGCGCTGACCAGGGTGACCACCGCCGCCTGCGGGTCGGGGAACGCCGGGACCGGGTCGCCCTCGCGGCGTACGCCGATCACGTCGAGGGTCTTGCGGCCCTGAGAGGTCAGCACCTCGACGTCGTCGCCGCGACGCAGGTCACCCAGGTGCGCGCACGGGGCGCCGTACGTCGCCGCCCGGCACATCACGACCGAGAAGCCGCGCTGGCCCGGGAGCGGCGTCCCGCGCTGGTGCCCGGGCCCGGCCAGGAGGTCGCCCGACGCGGTGCCCTCGACGACGACCTCGTCGAGGCCGAGGGCCGGGATCGTCATGATGGCGACCGGGTCGCCGACCGGGATGCTCGGTCCCAGCGGAGCGGTGGTCTCGGCCAGCTGGACGCGGAACTCCCGGTAGAGCAGGGTCTGCGTCCGGTCGTGGGCGACGCCGCCCAGGACCAGCAGCTGCAGGACCGCCCAGACCGAGACGAGGGTGACCATGGTGCTCGCGGTGCTGACCACGGCGCCCAGGCCCTGCGGAGCGGGCCGCGGGGGCCGGGGCGGACGCGCCGCTCGTGGCTTCCGGGACGGCGCACCCCGCCGGCGCGGCGCCCCGACGGCCTGGGCGGCCGGGGCGGGCCGGGGCTCGGTCATCGTCACGAGAGCCTCCGCGGCGGGCGTACGAAGAACCGCGACCCGACCTGCACGAGCCCGCCGACGAGGCCGGCCAGCAGCAGCAGGGGCAGCAGCCGTCCGGCGGTGCCGGACTGTTCGACCGCGGTCGCGCTGGTCGCGACCGGGTCGGCGACATCGAGCACGGGCGGGACGGAGGCGGTCGGTGCCGCCGGGGCCAGCGGGGCGGTCGCCGGAGGCGCGTCGACCGGTGGTGTGAGTCCGCCGCCGGTGGTGGTGCCCGGCCCGGCGCCCGGCTCAGCACCGCTCGGTGCGTCGCTCGGGTCGGGGTCGGCGGGCGCCGGCCGCTGCGCCTCGATGGCGTCGGCGACGAGCTGGGCCGAGTCGAAGAGCTTGGCCGTCGGACCGGTCCTGGTGATCGGCAGGTAGCCGGCCGGCAGCTGGCCGTTGCCGCTGCCGCGGCGCTGGCCCTCGGTGGTCGAGATGCGGACGAACTGCGCCACCTTGGTGGCGGTCTCCTCGTCGAGGCCGCGCAGCTTGGCGGCGGTGTAGACGACCATGGTGCCCGGGTAGGCCTTGCCGTCCCGGGCGACGTCGGCCTGGTCGAGCACGAACGGCAGCCGCGGCCTGCGCTGCTCCGACAGGCTGATCGCCCGGGCCAGCGCGGCGTCGGTCGGGGCGACGTAGGCGCCCTTGCGGGTCTGCAGGGCCGCGGTCTTGATCCCGTAGCGTGCCGCGTCGCCGAGGCTCACGACGCCCAGGACGAACCGGGCGCCGTAGGACTGGCGGTCGACCCGACCGAGCTTGAACAGCTCGGTGTTGGCGTCGTAGTCGCACTTGGTCTGCACGTTGGGCCACGCGTCGAGCAGTGACTCCGAGATCTTGCGCAGCGTGGTGACCGGGGCCGCGAGCTGGCTGAAGTAGACCGAGGGGTTCTGCTGGCGGCAGGTGTTCTCGGTCTTGGGGATGTAGGTGTCGAGGAGCGGCCACTCGGGGCGCGGCAGGGTGATGCCGCGGTAGGCGGGGTTGACCTTCATGCCCCACGGGTCGGCCTTGCCGCGCAGGAACGCCGCCGCGTCCTCGTCCTGGGCGAGGTACTCGGTCAGCTGCTGGATCACGTCGGAGTCGTTGGACAGCGACAGCAGCGCCGCGCCGGCCTCCTGGGTGATCTGGCTCAGGCCCTTGTTGAGCGCCTGGAACTCGGGGTCGTTCATCATCGCCAGCGGGTTGTCACCGATGCCGGGGTGGCCGCGGCCCAGGTCGGAGCCCAGGTAGCTCTGGCTGAGCAGCTTGGCGATCAGTCGTGCGTTGAGACGCAGACCGGTGTACTCCCCTGCGTTGTCGGGTCTGTCGATCTCGTAGCCGATGGCGAAACCGGTCACCGCGGTCGGGGCGTAGCCGACGGGGTCACCGCCCGAGGACTCCTGCTCCGAGGACACGATGGCCGCGGGGCCGGTGCCGCTCTGCATGAGGTTGAAGCCGGCGATGTCGGACGTCTGGTTGAGCTGCAGCTTGAACCGCTTCTTGTCGAGGCAGTACGCCGGCGACCACTGCAGGCCCGCCTGGGCGATGAGCTCGGTGCCGTAGAACCCGGTCGGCGCCCGGGAGTCGAGCACGTCGCACGTGTCGGGCGGCAGGCCGAAGGTGACCGGGATGGAGAAGCGGTTGCGCCAGTTGGACTCCGACCACCACAGCGCAGGACCGACGGCCAGGTCGATGCCGTCACCGGCCGAGTTGCTGGAGCCGGGCGCGAACCGCCCGGCCTTGCGGCAGGCGACGTCGTCGAGCGTCGGCGGCGAGGCGGGCTGCTGGCAGCTCAGGCCGACGATCGGGATGACCACGATCGAGCAGGCGACCTTGTCGTTGCAGCCCAGCGACTGGTTCTCGACGTCGCTGCGCAGCTCGTAGTTGACCGACCCGTTGCCGTCCTCGTCGGTGAAGGCGGCGATCTCGGCCGGCGGGAACGCCGCGTCGACGGCGGCCTCGGGCGGCATGGCCGACGCGCTGCAGGCGGCGAACGTCTCGCCCGACCGCGTGACGAACGGCGTCAGCGCGGTGCTGTACGTCGCGACGTCGAGCGGCGGGCACTCGTCAGGACCCACCCCCTCGGCTCCGGTCACCGGCGCCTTGGCCGCCTCGTCGGCGTAGAGGTCACGGCGCCACGTCGACTCGCCCTCGGACCGCAGCACCTGCGAGCGCTGGGCCACCGAGGCGGTCCAGCAGGTCTCGGGACGCAGCTGCTGGGCCAGCGGCAGCGACGCGTCGTCACGTCCGCGGCACTGCATCACGACGACGGGGTACTCCTGACCCAGGCCCTTCTCGCCGTAGGGGTTGCTGGCACGGCCGCCGCTGGGCTGCGCGCCGCTCCACGTGATGCGGATGCGCTGACGCCCGCGGAGGTTCTCGGTCTGGTCGGCCTTGACCGTGACGTCGTAGCTGGCAACGGTGCTCTCGGTGCCGTCGGCCCCGACGAAGACACGGCTCAGGGTCTTGGTGGCGCTGAACCCGTCACCGGGTGGGACTCGCGTGGTCACCGCGCCTGCAGCAGCGCCGGTCGACGGGGTCACCAGGCCGATGACGACCACGGCCAGGGCTGCGGCCACACCGGTCGCGTCGCGCAGACGCACGCGGCGGCTCATGCGCCACCCCGACGGCGTACGCGCGCGGTGACCAGTCCGGGCAGGAGCACCAGGGCCACGAGCAGGAACGCCGCGACCCAGCCGAACGTCTTGGAGTCCAGCGGGCGGTCGTCGAGCGTGGTCGAGCTCGCGTAGACGGCCTCGTCGGTCGTACCGGCGACGGCGGTGGTGGTGCCGGGCACTGCACCTGATCCCGGCGGCCCGGCTGCGGCGGGTGCCGACCCGCTCCCGGGTGGGCCGCCGACCGACGGTGCGCCACCGGTGGTGGCGTCCCCGGGGGTGGAGCCCGTTCCGCCGGTGGTGGGCGCTGCCGCCGGGTCCGCGGCGCCGCCGTCGGTGCTCGGCTGGTTGGTCCCGGTGTCGGTGCCGCACGGCCCCTCCCCCTGCTTGTCACAGGCCGCGGGCTTGGGCGCGATCTCGGCGAGCACGTTCTTGCTGGGGTTCTTGCCGTCGAACGTCGGGTTGTTGCAGCTCTTGACGTCGCGGTTGGCCAGGTCGACGGCCGGGTCGGCCTTCTTGAGCTGGGCGATCTGGTCGAAGCCAGCCGTCACCAGGTTGACCGGCAGCGGCGAGTAGCCGAACGGGCCGGCCTTGGTCTGCCCCGAGCACAGCGAGTAGAAGAGGAAGTCCGACAGCGACTGGCGCTTGGCGGTGGTCATCCGCGGGTCGTCGGCCCCGGTCGGGATGACCATGTAGGAGTACGACGAGATCGGGTAGGCCCGCGGGTCGGGGTTGGTGTAGACGTCGTCGAGGATCTGCGTGAGGTACTTCGTCGGGTCGGCCTTGTTGGTGTTGATCCGCGCCCTGGTCAGCGCGACCGCGGTGTTGTACTGGGTGGGCTCGACGTAGTAGCCGCCCTTGTTGAGCACCTTGACGACCGGGTAGCCCTTGTCGAGCGGGTACGAGTACTCGACGTAGCCGATGCTGCCGTCGCCGGCGAAGCCCGAGACGGTGTTCATCACCTGGTCGGAGCCCGACTGGGCGATCATCACGTCGCCCTTCTTGGGGTAGTACGACGTGAGGCCGGACCGGCCGAAGTAGGGACGCCAGATCGACGGGTAGGCCTTGTCGAGCCAGGTCGTGAACTGCGCCGTCGTGCCCGAGCCGTCGGAGCGCACGACCGGCACGATCTTCTTGTCCGGGAACGACCTCCCGTTGTTGTCGGCCGTGATCGCCGGGTCGTTCCAGTTGGTGACCTGGTTGGTGAAGATCTTGGCCAGCGTCTCCCCCGACAGCCGCAGGTTCCTGACCATCGTGTCGCCGACCTTGAGCTGGTAGGTGAAGGCCGTGCCTCCGGCGACCAGGGGCAGGTAGGCGTAGTCGCGGCCGTTGCTGGTGTCGGCCTGCCCGGTCTCGTCCGTGCCCTGGTAGGGGATCTCCGAGATCGCGAAGTCGGTGGTGTTCTGGGCGAAGTCCTTGCGGCCCTTCGAGGAGCCACCGCCGGTGTAGACGACCTTGATGCCGTTGGCGTCGACGTCGGAGATCCACTGCTTGACGATCAGCTCCGACCAGGTCGAGCCGGTGCCCTCGATCGTCGCGTACGCCGCCCGCGCCAGCGGGGCGTCGTCGGCGGTCGCGGGAGCGCCGGTGGTCGCGGCCAACGCGGCGGCGGCGATCGCGACGAGAGCGGCAGTGAGACGGGTACGGCGGGTGCGGCTGTTCATGAGTCTGCTTTCCGGGAGCGGCGCGCGGTGGTGCGCCGCGGGCGGGCGAGGAGTCGGGCGACGACGAAGAGGACGAGCACGAGCAGCAGCAGCACCAGGGCAGCGCCGTAGGCCCGCTCGATGCCGATCTCGTTGCCGCTGCGGACGTTGCCGAAGATGAAGAGCGGCAAGGAGTTCATCGCCCCGTCGAACGGGTTGGTCTTGGTGAACTCGGCCGCGCCGCTGGTGAGCAGCACCGGGCTGGTCTCGCCGATGCCGCGGGCGACGCCGAGGATCAGCGCGGTGGCCAGGCCGGGACGCGCCGTCGGGAGGACGACGTGCCACACGGTGCGCCACCGGCTCGCACCGAGCGCGAGGCTCGCCTCACGAAGGCCGCCGGGCACCACCCGGAGCACGACGTCGGCGGCACGGGCGATGATCGGCAGCATCATCACCGACAGCGCGAGGGAGGCGGCGAACCCGGACTTGGGCTGACCGAGAGCGATGATCCAGACGGTGTAGATGAACAGGCCGGCCACGATCGATGGCAGCGCGGTCATCGCCTCGACCATGGTGCGCACGATGCGGGCGAACCGGCCACCGACCTCGGTCATGAAGACGGCGGTGCCGACGCCGAGGGGCAGCGTGATGGCCACCGCGATGCCGATCTCGATGAGCGAGCCGACGATCGCGTGCCGGATGCCACCGCGGTCGAACGGGTCCTTGGGCCCGACCCCGGCCATGTCGTCGGTGAAGAAGTTGAGGTTGAGCACCGGCTTGTAGCCCTTGACCGCGACGTAGACCACGACCGCCACCAGAGCCGCACCGACGAGGAGCGCACCCGCCGTGATGACGAGAGCAGCGATCCGGTCCTTGACGTCGATCCAGGTGCCGGTCGCGGCGGTGGCGACGGCGGTGACCACGATGCTGAGCACCAGCCAGCTGAGGAGGAACCACGGGATGCCGGGCAGCGGCAGCAGCCGCTGGGTGGTCAGCCAGGCCAACCCGAACGCCGCGAAGAGGGACCCGGCCCGCACGAACAGCTCGTCGGGGGTCATCCGCCCCAGGGACGCGCGCGGGACCGGGGGCGGCGCGTCGTCGTCGTACGACGGCAGGAAGGTCGCGGGCGCGGTGCCGGCGAGTGCAGTGCTCTGCTCGGGGCGCTTGTCGAGGGCGGTCATCAGTCGGTCTCCGCCCCGGAACGGCTACGGTTGACCACGATCGCGGCCAGCGTGTTGATCAGCAGCGTGATGAGGAAGAGCACCAGTCCGGCCGCGAGCAGGGCGGAGAGCTGCGAGGTGGAGGCGTCGCCGAAGCGGTTGGCGATCAGCGAGCTGATGGTGCTGCCGCCCGCCTGGGTCAGGCTCCACTTGATGTCGAACGACGGCGAGAGGATCAGCACCACCGCGATCGTCTCGCCGAGCGCGCGGCCCAGCGCGAGCATCGTGCCGCCGATGATGCCGCCGCGCCCGAAGGGCAGCACGACGGTGCGGACCATGCCCCAGGTGGAGGCACCCAGGGCGAGGGCGGCCTCCTTCTCCCCCGGTGGCGTCTGGGAGAACACCTGGCGCATCACGGCGCAGGCCATCGGCATCACCATCATCGACACCGCGATGCCGGCGACGAAGGCGCTGAAGCCATACTGCGTCAGGGCGGGCAGGGGCGAGTCGGCGGCACCGCCCGGGACGGCGAAGATCGGGAGCCAGCCGAGGGTGCGGTCGAACCAGATCGAGAGGTCGGCGGCGTACGGCATGATCAGCAGGGCCACGAAGAGCCCGTAGATCACCGACGGCACCGCGGCCATCAGGTCGACCAGTGACACCAGGGTCGCCTTGAGGCGGGCCGGGGCGTACTCGCTGATGTAGAGCGCGGTGGCCAGGGCCAGCGGGAACGCGATCACCATCGCGACCAGCGCGACCTGGAAGGTGCCGACGAGCACGGCGGCGATGCCGATGGTGTCGGTGTCGGGCGACCACTGCTGCTCGGTGAGGAACCCCCAGCCGTAGCGCTGGAAGGTCGGGACGGCCTGCACCCCGAGGAAGAGTCCGACGCCGCCGGTGATCACGAGCACCGAGGCACCGACGGCGCGACTGGCGTGGGCGAACACGGCGTCGGCGCCGGTGCTGCGGCGCGAGATCGCGCGCGCTGTGGCCTCGGCCCCGTCCGGCATGGGTCGGTCGAGGTCGGGAAGTGTCGTCGTCACCTGTGTTGCTGTCCCCATCGGTGTCCGGTGTTGCTGCGCCTGTCCCTGGCGGGCTCCGGTGGGGAGCCGAGAAGAGTCTCAGGAGACGTGGGGAACGATCGGGGCGCCGATCGTGAACGAGACGCGAACACCCAGCAGGGGTTGAGGGAACTCGCTCGACCCCTGTGGACGAGCCTGGCCCGGAATGACCAGGCGCCTAGTCCGAACGAGTCAGGCGATGACCAGGGGTGCGGGTCAGGCGGTGGTCTGGACCACGACGGCACGACGCGACGCGCGTCGCAGGGTCGTGAGCACCGCGGGCCCGAGCACGACGACCGCGACCGCCGTGGTGATCGCGCGGCCGGTGTCGAAGCTGCCGGTGGAGGTGATCAGCGTGTAGGCGGCGAAGGTGCGCAGGTTGTGCAGCGGGCCGGCCGTGGGGTCGAAGGTCAGGTCGCCCTCGGCGCCCGGCACCGCGACGCCCAGCAGGAACGGCCAGCCGGAGAGGTTCATCAGCGCGCCGAAGAGGTAGGAGGCAACGACGCCGTAGGCCGCCAGCATCGCGAGCTCGGCCCGGCCGGAGACCCGGCGGGGCAGCAGACCGGCACCGAGGCCCACCCAGGCGGCGCACAGCATCTGGAACGGCAGCCACGGGCCGACGCCGGCGGTGATCAGCGCCGAGGCGAACAGCGACGTCACGCCGAGGACGAAGCCGAAGCCGGCGCCGAAGACCCTCCCGGCGAGGATCAGCAGGAAGAAGACCAGCTCGACGCCCGCCGTACCGGCAGAGAGCAGGCGCATCAGGGCGTTGACCGCCGACAGCACGCCGAGGATCGCGAGCACCCGGGCGTCCATGCCGCCCTCGCTCATCTCGGCGACGACGACGGCGATCACCACGGGCAGGAGCAGCAGGAAGAGGAACGGCGGGTCGATGCGACTCGCCTCGTCGCCGACGCGCACCAGCAACGGCCAGCACAGCATCATCAGCCCGAGCACCGACGCGACGGTGAGCGTCACGCGCGATCGGGGGCTGAGCGGGATCGCCCGGACGTCGGGCGTCTTGTCGAGGAGGGTCACGTGAGCGCCAGCTCGTCGACACGGAGCCAGGGGGCGCCGAGCACCTTCATCACCTGGGGCGCGAAGGCCGGCGACTCCGCCACGACCCGGCGGGTCGGGCCCGACGACACGACCTCGCCCTCGGCGAGCACGACGACCTCGTCGGCGACCGAGGCGACGAACTCGACGTCGTGGGTGGCCACGAGCACGGCGTGGCCGTCGGCGGCGAGGGTGCGCAGGATGCGGGAGAGCTCGCCCTTGGCGTTGTAGTCGAGGCCGCGGGTGGGCTCGTCGAGCAGCACGACCCGGGGCGCGGGGGCCAGCACCAGCGCCAGCGCGAGCGCGAGGCGCTGCCCCTCGGACAGGTCGCGCGGGTGGGTGGTGTCGTCGATGCCGGGCACCAGCCGGTCGAGGATCTCGCGGGTGCCGGCGCCACCGGCGGCGCACTCCTCGGCGACCGTCTCGAGGTAGAGCAGGTCGGCCGCGGTCTGCGGCAGCAGCGCGACCCGGCCGCGTCGACCAGCGGGGTCGAGCGCGGCGGTGTCGTCGCCGTCGAGGTCGATCGCGCCGGCGCGGCGCTTGCGGGTGCCCTGCAGGGCCCACAGCAGCGTGGACTTGCCGGCGCCGTTGCGGCCCATCAGCGCGGTGACGCGTCCGGCGTGCAGGGTGACGTCGACCTCGCGCAGCGCGACGGTGTTGCCGTGGACCACGCCGAGCCCGGTCGCCAGCAGCAGCGGCTCCTCGACCAGGTCGGGGACGACGGGCGGGGCCGGGACCTCCAGCGTGCGCGCCGCCCGCCGGGCGTCACGGACCGTGAGCGGCAGCGGCGTCCAGCCGGCACGACGGCCCAGCTCCACGATCGGGGGTACGACGGGTGAGTGGGCGAGCAGGTCGGCGGGCGCGCCGACCTCGACCGGCCGCCCCCCGCCCGGCATCAGCACCATCCGGTCGGCGAAGGGCACGACCCGCTCGAGGCGGTGCTCGGCGAGCAGCACGCTCACGCCGAGGTCGTGCACGAGGCGGGTGAGCGTGGCGAGCACGTCCTCGGCAGCGGTCGGGTCGAGGGCCGAGGTCGGCTCGTCGAGCACCAGCAGCCGCGGGTGCATCGTGAGCACCGACCCGATGGCGACGCGCTGCTGCTCGCCGCCGCTCAGCGTGTGCAGGTCGCGGTCTCGCAGGTGGGCGATGCCGAGCAGGTCGAGGGTCTCCTCGACCCGGCGGCGCATCGTCTCGGGCGGCAGGCCGAGCTGCTCCATGCCGTAGGCGAGCTCGTCCTCGGCGGTGTCGGTGACGAACGCCGCAGCGGGGTCCTGGCCGACGTAGCCGATGGCGTGGGCGCGCTCGCGCGGGGGCGCGTCGATGATGCTGACCCCGTCGAGCAGCACGTCGCCGCGCAGCACTCCCCCGCTGAAGCGCGGGACGAGACCGGTGACGACGCCCAGCAGCGTCGACTTGCCGACGCCGGTCGGGCCGGAGACGAGCACGAGCTCGCCCTCCTCCACCGTGAGGTCGACGCCGTCGAGAACGGTGCTCTCGTCGTAGGACAAGGTGATGTCGCGCAGCTCGAGCAGGGGGTTCATCGGGGGCTCACCTCTCGGGCTTCTCGGGGCTCTCGGGTCTCTCGGGCCTCTCGGACGGCCTGGGTGCGGGGCGGTGGGGAGACGGCGACGGCGACCAGGCCGAGCAGACCGACGGCGAGCGCGGTGAGGCTGACCTCGGGGGTGGCCGTGAGCGCCGGGTAGGCGATCGCGACGTCGTGGTGGTTGAGCCACCAGCCGAGCACCGCGACGCCGAGACCCACCGCGACGACGGCCAGCTCGGCGGCACGCCACCGGTCGGGGCGGTAGCGGGTGCGCTGCACGCGGCGCCCGGCGCTGACCAGGCCCGCGACCGCGACCAGCGTGCCGACGACGAGCATGGGGGCGGCCAACAACCGGGGGGCCGTCTGGTCGAGCAGGGCGTAGACCCCGACGATCACCCCGCAGAGCCCGGCGAGCAC
>CALRVO020000061.1:0-12157 GCA_943371595.1 Sphingomonas paucimobilis | reverse complement strand
TCGTACCCAACGTCGAGGACCCGTTGATCGACCCGGCCATCTTGGCGCAGGAGGCTCTCGGGCGGATGAAGCTCGAGAACGCGAACGCTCAGATCGCGCCCGGTCCCGGCTTCCACACCTATGTGCATATCGACAACTGGCTGTGGCTGCCCGACGCGCAGTGGCACGACTTGACCGAGACGGTGACTGCCGGGCCGACGTCAGTGACGGTCACCGCGGAACCGATCCGGGTGGACTGGGACATGGGCACCGAGGTGACCAGCTGCTACGACGCGGGCCGAGTTTGGACCAAGGGCATGACGGACGCGGCGAAGACGAGCTGCTCCTTCGCCTATAAGTCCATCGAGGACCCGACCGGGGACAAACACAGCGTCTCCGCGCAGCTGGTCTACGGCGTCACCTGGGACTGCGACGGCGCCTGTTTGACCCCAGACGGCGACCTCGGCGAGATCGACGCACCCGCCGGTGACGCAACGACGATCGAGGTGCGCCAGCGCCAGACAGTGGTGACCCGATGACGATGACCTCCGGACGGACGAACACCCGGCGCGGCGGCTCCCGCGGCTCGCGCGACCAGGGACTGGACCTTCGCTCGACCCTGGGAGAGGCACGCCAGCGTGCGCCGCGCCGCCTGGGCCAGTGGGCGGCTGCGGTGCTGTTCGTGGTCATCGTCGTGATCGGGCTGCTCGCTCTGTTCCAGTCCCAGAGCGACCGGGTTGAGGTCCTCGCTGTCACCGGCGCCGTGCCGGCCGGGCAGGTGATCGAGGAGGGCGATGTACGACCGGTCGACGTGGCAGGCGTAGCCGGTGCAATCCCGGCCACCGACATCGACTCGGTGGTGGGCAAGCGAGCCGCGGTCGGCCTCGTCGAGGGCCAGGTCCTCACTGACGCCGCGCTGACCGGCGAGCTGGTCCCCGGTGAGGACGAGCGGGTGGTGGCCATCGCGCTGCCGAACGGCCGCGTCCCGGGCGGTCTGTCAGCCGGGGACGTCGTGTCGGTGATCGTGGTGCCCGTCGAGGGTGCCGAGGGCTCCAGCGAGCAGCTCCAGGCGCCGACGGTGCTCTCCCAGGCCGCATCCGTGCAGTCGGTGGGGGACACCCCCGAAGGCGGACGCGTGGTCACGGTCCTTATCGACGCCAGCGAGGCCGAGCAGGTTGCCGCCTACAGCGCAGCAGGCCAGGTCACGATCATCCAGGCGCCGCTCACCAACCGCGATGCAGCGGGGGAGTGAGGCCTTCATGCTGTTCGCCATCTGCGCCGACCGCGGCGCTCCCGGGTCGACTACCACCGCGCTTGCACTGGCGGCTGCCCGGGGCCTGCCGGCCGTCGTCGTCGAGGCCGACCCCTACGGCGGCGACCTCGCGCTGCGTATCCGCCACGACGGCAACCCGCTGCCCACGACCCCGACAGTCCTCAGCGTCAGTGCCGGCCGGTCCGTCCAGGGATCGACATCGGGACCGCGAACCTGTCCTGGCGGGCCCTCAGAACGACGTCATCGCGACCTGTGGCGTGACGGCTCGCACGAGGTGTCGGAGCACGTGCGGGTCGTGCCGGGGTTTATGGCCGCTGAGCACGGCACATCGCTGGCGTGGCCCGTGCTGGCCAGCGCGCTCGAAGCGCAGTCGGTGCCGGTCTTCGCCGACCTCGGTCGCATCCACACCGGTTCGCCCTCGTTGGCAGTGGCGGCCGCCGCTGACGCGCTGATCCCGGTGTGCCGCAGTGACATGGCCTCGGTCCAGCACCTGGTCGACCGCCTGGAGCTACTCGTGCCGTCGATCGCGGAGCGCAACGGCCGACCCCCGGTCGTGCTGCCGGTGGTCATCGCGCCCCGCCGACACGGCAGCACCGTGGCCAACAGCGTCGCGGAGATCCTCGGCGAGACTGCCGTTGGGCCCACCCTGCGCGGGGTCAGTTGGCTGGCCTGGGACCCCGCCGCGGTCGCACACCTCGAGAACGGCGCCGACCCGTGGATCAGGCCCCTGCGCAAGTCGTCACTGATGAAGTCGGCCCGCAAGGTGATGTGGATGGTCGGCCTGGCCACCGGGCTCTCGCACGCCGACCCGTCCGCCAAGAGCGGTGACAAGCTCGGTGCGCGTCGTCGACGTCGGGACGAGCAGGAGACTCAGGACCAGCCGCAGTCCTGGGCGTCGCCCTACGTATCCCACGACGCGCCAGGTTCCGCCGACGGACCTCGCGGGGAGCGTCAGCAGGACGCGTCCAACCAGGCGGCTACTCGACCTCTCGGTGCTCGGCCCGCCTGGACACCGAGCCCCGTCGCCGACATGCCGCCCGCCCCGACCGACAGCGAGCAGAACGGCCACCTGAGTGGCCAGGCCGACAGCCAGGACGCCGGGGTCGTCCGCTGGGAGACCGCAGCACGACAGGAGCGCCGCTGATGGAGCGATCCGAAGCACCCAGCCTCGACCACGCGCTGCTGCGCCGGCTCCAGGTCCGCGTCGGGGACCTGCTCGAGGCGGACCTCTCCGAGCGCCGGCGCTGCCACCAGCCGCCGCTGTCGGACGAGGACATCGACGCCTTCAAGGCCGAGCTGGCCCACCGCGTGGTCGACGAGCATGCCCGGTTCCAGGCCGAGGGCGGGCTGGGACAGATGTCGTGGGAGGACACCCAGGACCTGGTCAACGCCCTTAAGAACCGGCTCTACGGTGCCGGGTCGCTGGAAGCGCTGCTGCGTGATGAGCGGATCGAGGAGATCGACGTCAACGGCTGGCAGAACGTCTTCGTCGACTACACCAACGGTGTGAGGGCGAAGGTCGCGCCGGTGTTCGCCTCCAACGAAGAGCTGATCGAGACCATCCAGACCCTCGCCGCCCACGAGGGCCTCTCGGGTCGCAGCTTCGACTCGGCCAACCCGCACGTGAACTTCCGGCTCGGCTCGGCGCGCGTCCAGGCCGTGATGGCCGTCAGCACCGCCCCGGTGATCGCGATCCGCCTGCACCACCGGCACATGCGATACACGCTCAAAGACCTGGTGGCCAACGGCACCATCGACCAGCCACTGGCCGACTTCTTCGCCGCCGCGGTACGTGCGAAGAAGAACCTTATGATCGGTGGCGAGACCAGCTCCGGGAAGACCGTGCTGCTGCGGGCCTTGGCCGCTGAGATCGGTCCCGAGGAGCGGCTGATCACTATCGAACGGGCCCTGGAGCTGGGCCTGGAGGACGACGTCGAGGCCCACCCGGACACCGTGGTGATGGAAGAGCGTCTCGCCAACGCCGAGGACGAGGGTGCTGTGCCCCTGCGAGAGTTGGTCACCATCTCCAAGCGCATGCGGCCCGACCGGGTCATCGTCGGTGAGGTCCTGGGCGATGAAGCCCTGGTGATGCTCAACGCGATGATGCAGGGCAACGACGGCAGCCTGTCCACGATCCACGCCAACAGCTCCGAGGGCATCGTGGAGAACATCATCGCCTACGCGGTGCAGGCCCCAGAGCGGCTCCCGCGCGGCGCGACAGTGAGCATGATCGCCAACGGCCTGGACTTCCTCGTCTTCGCGCGCCGCTACCGCGGTGAGGGCGCCCAGCGCCGCGTCGTGCACTCGGTACGCGAGATCGTCGGCTACGACGAGCATGGGTTGAAGACCAACGAGATCTTCCGGCCCGGCCCCGAAGGGATGGCGGTACGCGACGAGCCGGTAGCCATCAGCTGCCTCGAGGCGCTGCGCGAGGTCGGCTACCGCGATGTCGGCGACCCTGACCCAGGACGGTGGGTCTGACATGGTCGCGCTTCTCGGGATTGCGCTGGCTCTCGGCCTGCTCGGCATCGCACGCCTGATCCGAGGCCTGCCGTTGCTTCCCTCCCTTCGAGCCGGGGAGCGGGTCCGCAACAGCTCCAGCCGGCTGTCGGCCCACGAGCAGCGGACGCTGATCGCCGGTGGGGCGGTCGGCCTCGTTGTCGTGCTGGTGAGCCGCAACCTCGTGTTCGGCGTCATCGCCGGCGCCGCGGTGGTGCTGTGGCCGATGGTGGTGGGTGGCGGGAGGGTCGAACGTGCCGCCCTGGCCAAGCTGGAGGCGCTGGCCCAGTGGACCGAGGCGCTGCGCGACCTGGCGCAGAAGGGCTCCGGCCTCGAGTCGGTCATCCCCCGCACGGTCGACACCGCCTCCGACGTCCTGATCGTCCCGCTGCGTCTGATGTCGCGGCGGCTCAGCGTCAAGGTCCCGCTGCCCGAGGCGCTGAGCCTGTTCGCCGACGAGGTCGACGACGCCAGCGCCGACACCGTCGTGGCAGCACTCGCCCTCTCGGCCCGCCAACGCCGCGGTCGGCTGTCCGACGTGCTAAGCACCCTGTCGGAAGCACTACGCGACGAGCTCGAGCAGCGCACCAAGATCATGCGCGAGCGCAACATGATCCGCCGCGAGGCCGCCCAGGTCGCCGCCCTGACCGCGGTCCTGGTCATCGGCGCCAACATGTTCGCACCGCCCAGCCTCCCCAACGAGGCCGACAGCGCCGCCCAGGTTCTGCCGCTCCTTCTCGCAATCGCCTTCGTGTTCGTGTTCAGCCGGGTCCGCAAGCTCGCAGAACCGGAGATCCAGCCGCGGTTCTTGTCCTCGGCGACGGAGGTCCTCGAGGCCGCCACCTACCGACCCAAGACACTGCCGGCCGCAGCTCGGACGCCCCTCGAGGAGGGGACCCGGTGAACCACGCAACGACGGGCGTGATCGTCCTCGGCGCGCTGCTCGCGCTCGGGCTGCTGCAGCTGCGCTGGCTGCTGTTTCCACCGGCCCCCGACCTGGTCGCCGAGATCGACCACTGGCGCCGCGGCCGCGAGCGCGCCACAGAACGAGCCGACTCACCCCAGCAGCTCTCACCCATCGGTCGCATCGCCCGCTGGGTCGTCGACCTCCTGCGGAGACACCGGCCCGACTTCCTCGACAACCTCGCACCCGACCTGGCCATCACCCAGCGCGACCTGCAGTCCTGGCTCACCCGCGTCACCGGCCTCGCTCTCGGCTTCGGCCTGGCCCCCATCGTGCTGGTCCTGGCCCGCCGTCTGCGAGGCGACGGGGTCAGCGTGCAGTGGGCTCCGATCGTCGGCGCTCTCCTGGCCGTAGCGGCCGTGGTGCTCTCGGTCAGGGATCTGCGCAACCAGGCAGCCAGCGCCCGCGAGGAGTACAGCCAAGCGCTCGCGATCTACCTCGACCTCGTCGCCATGAGCATGGAAGCCGGCCAAGGACACGCCCAGGCCTTGCCCGCGGCCTCACAGATCGGCACCCGACGCGTCTTTGACGAGATCCGCACTGCGATCGATCTGGCACCCTCGCGCGGCATCACCGCCTGGGAGGCCCTCGGCCAGCTGGGGGAGCGGTACCGCATCGCCGAGCT
Source organism: Sphingomonas paucimobilis (assembly GCA_943371595.1). GTDB lineage: Bacteria > Actinomycetota > Actinomycetes > Propionibacteriales > Nocardioidaceae > Nocardioides. The sequence goes on along the minus strand of CALRVO020000061.1, from coordinate 6,817 downwards.
CATCAGCCTGCGGTCCAGCATCGAGCTGGCCCAAGACGACGGCGCCCGGGTCAAGGCGTCACTGATCGCCCGAGCCAAGACCATGCGCTCCTCGCGGCTGGCGGGCGCAGTCGAACGGGCCAACAAGGCCACCGAGTCAATGCGCCAGCTGACCCTCATCGCCGCAATGCTCGCCTCGGTCTACATCGCGGCGCCCTACATCCTCGCTCTCCGATCCGCCGCGGGAGCCCCATGAACCCATCCGAGCCCGGCACCCCGCCCCGTAGCGGCCATCCCCCTCACAAGCACCACACGATCCTGCAAGAGGAGCCCAGATGTTCAAGCTGATCCGTGTTCTCAACGTCCTGATGCTGACACTGATGCTGCGCATCCTGGGGTCCGCGACGACGTTCATCCATCAGCCGCGCACCCGCGACGAGCGCGGAGCGGGCGCGGTCGAATGGCTGGTCGTTCTTAGCGCCGGCATCGCGATCGCCTACTTCGCCGGCGACTCCGTGATGGCGTTCGCCAAGTCCCTCGTCGGCGGCCTCGGCAAGTAGCCCCGTCTTCCCACCAAGGAGGTGCGACCCGCATGAACACCAGTCAGCTGCAGCGCACCCTCCGCACCCTCCGCACCGTCCGGCCGCACCGGGGCGAGCGAGACGAGCGAGACGAGCGGGGCGCCGCTGGGGTGGAGTTCCTGATCGTGGCGACAGTGCTGGTCTTCCTGTTCACCACCCTGGTCCAGTACGGCATCCGGTTCCACGCCCAGCGTGTCGCCGAGGCCGCAGCCCGCGAGGGCGCGGTCGCCGCAGCTCGCTACGACGGAACCGAGGGCGCCGGCAGCAGCACCGCCAGGGAATACGTCAACGACGACGGCAAACCGGCGGTCACCGGCTCGAGCGTGTCGGTGAGCCGCTCGGCGACCGAGGCCCGGGTCGTTGTCACGGTCGATGTCGTCACCCTGGCGCCGTGGCTGGGGGGCTCGGTCACGTCCACCGCGACGGCACCCGTGGAGAGGTTCGTCGAATGAACAGCCGCGCCACGCAGCTGCCTCGCCGTCTGCCTCGCCGTCTCGCTGCCGTGGCCGTCGTGGGCCGCCACCGGCTGCGCCGGCTCGCACCTGCGCGCGACGAGCGGGGATCGGCGGGGGTCGAGACGCTCATCATGGCGACCGCCGCACTCAGCATCGTGTTGGTCGTCGTCGCCGCCGGCCGATACGTCGATGGCTCAGCGCAGGCCAACGACGCCGCGTACGCCGCCGCCCGCGCCGCGTCGCTGGAATCCGGAATGGGTCAGGGCACCGTCGCGGGCCGTCAGGCAGCAGAGAAGTCGCTCGCCGAGCGCGGCAAGAGCTGCCAGAACCTCACCGTTTCCTTCGTCGGCAGCGACTTCACCTCCGGCGGGCAGGTCGTCGCCGAGGTCACCTGCACCGTCACGCTCATCGACACCGGCTCCCTCGGTAAGCAGCTGGGGCTGCGCCCGAACACTCAGTTCACCGAGCGCGCCGTCGTGCCGATCGAGACCTACCGGAGCGAATCGTGACCGCGCCACACAACACGCGCACCCGCGGCCTGACGGGATCGCGATCGAGACGGATCGCGATCCCGTCACGCCGACGAACGCACCCGCGGGCCCCCGAGCGCATCGCACGGGGCCTCGCCCTCAAGGCTGCCCGCCTGATCTCAGCGTCGAACCGGCGCCCTCACCGGCGCGTTTGCGACGAGCGAGGCGCCGCCGCGGTGTGGACGATGATCATCGCCACCACCGCGTTCGTCGCGCTCATGGCTCTCGTCGGCGGCGGAGGCGAGCTCATCAACGAGCGCGTCGAGGCCAAGCGCGCAGCCGAGCAGGCCGCGCGGGCCGGCGCCGATGAGCTCTCCGCCTCGGCAGTGCGCTCGGGAAGCGACCAGGTCGACGCCGGTGAGGCCATCGCCCGAGCCAACAGCGTGCTGCACGAAGCGGGCTGGTCCGGCTCCGTCAACGTCCAGGGCAGCCGCGTCGTCGTCGCAGTCGATGACAGCCGCAGCCCGCAGTTCCTCAGCCTCATCGGCGTAGGAGCAATCCAGATCAACGAGACCGGCTCCGCCGACGCCATCTCGACACCCGACGGCTGAGACGCCGCCCAGAGCACCGAAAGCGGCGACGGCGCGCAACGCGACGCCGACCCGAGAAGGAGGATCACCATGCTGAACAGGCTGATGCGCGGGGTAGGAGCCCTGATCGTGTTGGTGGTGCTTCTGGTGGGCGCGCCCCTGGTCCTGCTCGCGTGGGTCGGGCACCCGTGGCCGGCCGGCGGCTGGTCGGAGGTCCAGCTGCTCACCAACCGCACGATCCTCGGAGCCCTTGCCGTGGTCGGGTGGCTGGCCTGGGCACAGATGGCCGCGTGCATCCTGATCGAGCTGGCAGGCGCAGTACAAGGGAAGGCACCCCAGCGCTTCAAGTTCGCCTCTGGCGGCCAGCAGCAGTTCGCCCGCGTGCTCGTCACGTCGGTGATCGCCCTGGCGATTGGTGGGGGGATCGGCGCCAGCGCCGTCGGACCGCCGCTGGCCGCCACCACCGCGACCACCCCGCAGCCCGAGACCGCGCCGACGACCAGCCACACAGTCGAGCGCGGCGACGTCGACCAGGTCGCGCCCGGGCCCACCGTCAAGATCGACCGCGACACCACCGTGTGGAAGCTCGCCGAGGTCCACCTCGACGACGGATCGCGGTGGCGTGAACTCCTCGACCTTAACCGCGGCGAGGCCCTCAGCGACGGCACCGCCCTCACCCAGGCCACCCAGACCGTCCCGACCGGCTCCACCTTCCGCCTCCCCGCCGGCGCGCACGTCAACGAAGCCCCCGACTCGCAGCGCGACCAGAAGGACCACCAGGACCGGCAGGACGGCAGCTATACCGTCAAGCCGAACGACACCCTGTGGGACATCGCCGAGACCAAGCTCGACGACCCCGCCCGCTACATGGAGCTCTACGAGGCATCGACCGGCACCCTCCAGCCCGGCGGTGATCACCTCGTCGACCCCGACCACATCGAAGTCGGATGGAAGATCACCATCCCCGGCGGCGGAACGGCACGCGACGGAGACCGCGGCCATCAGGGCGGGGAGGACGAACAGGGCGACGACCAAGCCAACGAGCAGGCGGGTGAGCAGTCGCCCGATACCCCCGACGTCGGGCCCGAAGACAAGGGAAACCATGCGGATAGGGGCAGCGAGGCCGACACCACCGAGGAGCAGAGCCCCGATGCCGAGAGCGCCGAAAACCAGAGCGCCGACGAGGCTGGTGACACGGCGGGCGACGAGAGCGTTCTTGATGCCAGCTGGGTGCTGCCCGGCCTGACCGGTGGGGGAGTGCTTCTCGCCGGTGCGCTCTACCTCGGGCTGCAACGTCGGCGTCCGGCACAGTTCCGGGCGCGCCGTCCTGGCCGAGCGATCGCTGCGCCGCCGGCTGAGCTCGCGCCAACCGAGATGACGATCTGCGCTGCCGGCGGGCGCGTGGCAGCAACGGTCGCTTTCATGGACGAAGCGCTCCGGCATCTCGCCGAGCACGCCCGAACCCACCAAGCCGAGATGCCGCCCCTAGCGGCCGTCCAGCTTCACGAGGAGCTGGTGACCCTCCACCTCAGCGGCCCGGCCGACCTCCCCGCCCCCTGGGAAGGGAGCCCGGACCGGCTGCACTGGTCGTCCTCTACCGCCGCTGCGGTCGAGGACCTCGGCCCGGACCGCGGGTGGGCCGAGGCCCCGTACCCGATGCTTGTCACCATCGGCGTCGACGACCGCGACGCCACCGCGGCACCGCCGGTCGGCGGCAGCGAGCACCGGGGCGACTTGTGGTTGCTCAACTGTGAGGAGCTCGGCACGCTTGAGGTCGTCGGCGACCCGACCCGGGCCGCCGACTTCGCGCGTCACCTGGCCGTCCAGCTGGCGGTCAATCCGTGGTCGCAGCAGGTGAGCGTCGACTGCGTGGGCATCGCCCAGGAGACCCAGGGTCTGGGCGACCGGATTCGCTACTACGACGCCGGGTGGGAAGGCGACCGCGCCGCCTCGGATGTCCTCGCGGAGGCGGTGTCGATGGTCGACCGCGCCGACAGCCACGACACCGACGTCAGCACCGGCCGGACCGGCGGCCTCGACGATGACGTGTGGCCCGCCCGGATGCTCCTGGTCGCTACCGAGGGCACCACCGAGGGCGACGTCGAGAGCGGTGCGCTGCACGAGCTGCGACACCTGATCGCCACGCACGTCGGCCGAACGGGAACCGCAATCGTGGTCACCGCGACCTCGCCGGCCGCGCACGACCCGGCGGGTGACCCTGTCGTGGTGGCCGGCGCCGAGCAGACGGTGACGACGGTCGTCGAGTTGACCAGCACCGGCCGCGTGCTCCTCGGCGACCAGGGGCTCGATCTGGCGGCGGTCGGACTGACCAGCGACGAGGCGCACGGCTGTGCGCTGCTCTACGCCCACAGCGAGATCCTCGACGACGTCGAGATCCCCGTCGATGAAGAGGCCACCGAGGGCTGGGAGGCTCTGGTCGACCAGACCGGCGCAGTGCGGCGCGAGCTGACCATGCCGCGCAGCACCCCGGACGATGACCTCGACGAGCCGGCGACCAGCCTGCTGGCCGGCGCGGACGAGGAGTACGTGGCAGCCGCACCAGTGGTCGCCGAGGACCTCGACGCGATCGCGCCCAAGGTGCCGGACAGCGTGCTGGCTCAGGTCAAGGCAGAGGACCCCGCACTCGACGCCGACCTGGCCGACTGGTTCGACCCGCAGTGCCCTCGCCCCAAGCTCACCCTGCTGGGCCCGGTCGCGGTCCGTGCCCACGGCCGTCCCCTGGCCAAGTACAAGGCGCTGTGCACCGAGATCGTCGCCTACCTCTCCTTGCGGCCGCGGAACGGCGCCACCCGCGACGAGCTGGCCGAGGCCGTGGGCTGGGACGACCCCGCCCGGGTCCGCAAGTACATCGACCTCGTGCGCCACTGGCTGGGCGAGGACCCCGAGACGCACGAGCACTACCTGCCCCACGCCAACAAGTCGCCCGCGGCCAAGACCCGCGGCGTGAATGTCTACCAGGTCACCAGCGGCCTCCTCACCGACTGGGACCTGTTCCGCCGCTCACGCGCGCGAGGTACGCACAGTGACCTCTTGCAGGCACTGGACTTGGTCACCGGGCGCCCCTTCGACCATCTGCGCCAAGGGGGCTGGAGCTGGCTCGACAAGGGCGACCCGCACGACCACCACGCCACCCACGCCATCGCCGACGTCGCGTTCACCGTCGTCACCCACTGCCTGCACGAAAGGGACCTGATCCGCGCCCGAGCGGCCACCGAGGTCGCGACCTTGGCGGTGCCGGACGAGCAGGTCGTCCAACTGTGCCAGGTGGCACTGACCGAGGCCGAGGGCAACAACACCGAAGCGATGCGCATCCTGCTCGAGGACGTCTGCAACCGCTCCGAGGACGGCGACGGACCCCTCGACCTGCCCGAGCGCACCCAGGAGATCATTCGCAACCACCAGTGGATGGCCAGCTGATGGAGCCGGCCCGCACGGCCCTCCGTGCGCGGTATGTCGACGACCTGCTCGACGGACTCCTCACCCTCGCCATCGAGGAGCGCCGGCTCCGCGAGGAGGGCTATCACCGCGATGCTGGGTGCGTTGCTGCGTGGCGAGGTCGTGCGACGAGCCACGCCCTGAACAAGTGTCCCGATGGGTTGACGTCCGACCCCGACGCCGGTCGAGAGCCAGCCGGCTGCGCGACCGCGAGCTGAGCGCTCCGCCAGCGCGGCCCTAGGCGACGCCTCGGGCGACTGCCTCACAGCGGCTCCTGACGTCCCGTCGCGGCCGCCGAGAAGTCGCGCGCAACCCCTTGCGCCGGAGTTGTTGCAACTTTCGGGGGGACAGCCCTTGACCTGCGGAAACACACGTCCCCCCGGCGGTGTCCCCCACCGATTTGAGGTGTTGGGGGACATCGGGAGGGACACCCGCGAGCCACCTTCCTGCCGTGCAGCGACACGACGAAAGGGAGGCCCCGGCATGAGTGTGGGCGACCAGCTTGGACTGGAGGACAACAGCGAGCTGCTGGACCAGGCGCGACGGATGTGGCCCCGCTGGGTGGCCGCCGACAGCCGCCTGAGCGTTGTCGAGAGGTTCGATGACTTGCGGCCGTGGCTCCCCACGGTGAGCCGCGAGGAAGCCGACGAGGTACTCCTCGCCCTGGCAATGCTCGCCGCCCCCGACGGCGGTGACGACATCGCGGCCGCGGCGGCGCTGGCCAAGTGCCTGCTCCCAGGTGCGTGCCGGCTGGCCGGTTGGCTCAGCTCGCTGCCGACCAAAGAGGTCTTCCGCGACAGCCAACCGATCCGGGCTGGGGCCTGGTGGGCCGTCGAGCGGATCGACGAGCTGGTGGCCTCACAGCTGTGGATCGAGGTCCGCCTGTTCCCGTGGCGCCGACTGACCAAGGTCGCCTCCAACATCATCGTCAACACCAAGGTCGGGGTCCTGCGGGAGGTCGGCGACTACTTCTACGTCACGCGCGCCGACCGCACCTGGGCACGCACCGACCTGGTCGAGACCTTCTCCCTCGGCGACCTGCCGAGCGGCGCCAGCGAATGGGCCGACGGCGAGCGACCTCCTACCGAGCGCGACGCCAGCGCCCTAGGCCACCAACCCCAGGCCCTCGCATCCCCCGACCCGGCCGAGCCCGAGACCTCACCGGCCGAGGAGCTGCTCGAACTGCTCACCTGGGCGTGCGAGCAGGACGTCATCAGCGAGTCCGACCGACGCCTCCTGCTGTGCCTAGTGCACGAGGCCGACCGGGTCCAGACCCGCAACCTCGG
>CALRVO020000060.1:0-12177 GCA_943371595.1 Sphingomonas paucimobilis | reverse complement strand
TGTCCACCTCGACGCGCGCCAGCACCTCGACGCCGGGTCCGACCGCCTCCACCCACGGTGCGCGGATGAAGACCCCGTGAACGGGGGCGTCGAGCCCGGTCACCTCGACCGGCCCCTCGAACGAGTCGACCTGACGGCCGAACGCGTTGCGCCGCACCGTGATGTCGAGCCCGCCGACGGTCTCCTGCCCCGGCGCCCCGTCGAGGATCCGGTCGGCCAGCAGGATCATCCCGGCGCACGTGCCCAGCACCGGCAGCCCGTCCTTGACGCCCTGGCGCAGCGGCTCGAGCAGGTCGAAGGTGCGGGCCAGCTTGGCGATGGTGGTCGACTCGCCCCCGGGCAGCACCAGGCCGTCGACGGCCTCGAGCTCGGCCGGGCGGCGTACGGGGATCGCACGGACGCCCAGGGACGACAACGCGTGCAGGTGCTCGCGGACGTCGCCCTGGAGGGCGAGGACGCCGATAGCGGGCTGGGTGGTCACCCTCCGATCTTAGGAGGCGGACTGTCGGTCTCGAGCCGACGCATTCGTATCCGCCGTGGAGCCGCGCCTCAGCGGCTGACCGATGGCGCGGAAGCCACGGTACTGACATTGCCCGCAGCATCGGTGGCGCGCGCGGTCAACGTGATCATGTACGAGAAAAGGAACGGGGAGTCGGCGTAGACGGCGGACTTCGCTCCGGGGACCTGCCAGGAGGTCGTCCCGTTGGCCAAAGCAAATGGGCAGCTGTTGTCGGGGTTCGGCCCCACCCAAGACGCCCCGTTCCAGCACGTGACCGCAGTTCCGCCCAGGAAGAAGGTCCGTACTCGGCGCAGTGTGTACTCGACCTTCTCGACGCCGCTTCCGGTGTCGGACGCGGTGCCACAAGCAGCAACCGACCCGCTGCAGCTGTCGATCGGGTTCATAATGGTCAGCGTCGGCGCGGTCGTGTCTGGGGTGTACGCGACGCGAGCCGAGTCCTTCGTCCAGTTCGTGGCGAACTTGGCTCGGAGCAGGTAGTAGGACGTGCCTGAGGGAGCGCTGGTGTCGATGCAGGTCAGGCCGGTGACCGAGCAGACGAGCGTTCCAGCGCCACCGTTCGCCGCGCTGAACCGGAGCACGTCGTACGAGGTGGCCTTGGCGCTGTCGGAGCCCACCGACGTGGGTGTCCACTCGATGGTGACGTCGGTGGGAGCGGTCTGCGCAGCCGACGGCGCAGCCGGGGTCGCGACGGCGCCGGCGGAGATGGAACCCGTGCCGATCGTCGCCGTGTCCGAGAACGTCGCCATCGTGCCGGGAACGCCGCCGAGCACGAGTGCGGTCGCAGCCGCGAGGAGGGCCGCGACGAGCAGCAGAGGCTTGCGGGTCACGGCGCTGCCACCAGGGCCTGCGCGGCGTTGACACCGATGGTGAACGACCCCGTCTTGCCCTGCAGGTCGTTGTTCGCGTCGAGCGGCAGGGTCACCTGCACGCAGAGGGTCTGGCTGGCCGCGGCGCGGTTGACGCGCCCCGCGGTGGCGCCGGAGGTGACGGGCGTCCCGGTGCAGGTCTGGTTGCGCGGGTAGGACACGCGCTGGCCGGTGGTCGATCCACCGGAGAAGAACTTGACGACCAGGGCAGGGCCCAGGACCCCGGACGTGCTGGCGACCGTCGGCGACCAGGTGAAGTCGGCGTCCCCCGCGTTGTTGATCGCGATGGTCGAGGCGATGGTCTCCCCCGGCAGCATCGCCGACACGGCGAGCGTGGACTCGACGTAGGGGTTGGCGGTGGTGCCCTGCTGGGAGTTGGCCACCGTGAGGTCGAGCTTGCCGGCGGTGAAACCGGTGCCCGAGACGGTCGCGGAGTCGTTCCAGTAGGCGAAGGTGCCCTGGCCGCCGACCAGCAGGAGCACGGCGATGCCGAGCGCGGCCGCCCCGGCGACGAACTTGTACGAGCGTGCGCGACGAGCGGCACGAGGGGCGCTGTGAGCGCCGCGGGTCCGGTCAGCCATCACGCTCAACCTTACGTTCGATGTGGCGCACGCGATCGGTACGGCTCCGTGCCACCAGGAACGCGCCGGCTCCGGTCAGCACGAGCCCGAGCCAGGCGAGCCCGCGCGGGAGTTCCAACCCGGTGCTGGGAAGCGAGCCCGCGCCCGCGGTGGTCTCGTCCACGTCGTCAGTCCCGGGGATACTGCCGTCGTTACCGCTGCCGCCGTTGCCGACACTCCCGCCGTCGCCGATGGTGCCGGAGTCGTCGAGGACCGCGGTGGCATCGGTGAGCCGGACCCGGAATCCCAGGTCGGCGGCGAGGATCATCGTGTCGTTAGGTGCCGATGCAGGCATCCGGACACGGACCTGAACGGGAATGACGGTCCCGGGAGCGACCTCTGCGAGGTCGACGACCTGCGACGACTGGCCCGACTGGACCGGTGTCCACGCGCCCGTATCGGCGCGAGCATCGACCACCAGTGCGTCAGCGGCGAAGAGGTCTCCCTGCTCGCTGCCGCGAACGAGGCTGAGGTCGAGGTCACCAGCATCGGTCGACTGGTTGCGGACGTAGAACGTCGACGTGCGGACGTCGCCCGGCACCCAGCGGAGGTCGGTGTCGAACAGAGGCCTCGTGAGCGCGTCGGTGAAGTGGACCCCGTCGTCGCTCAACCCCAGCCGAGCGTCGTCGGCCCGTGCCACCGCCGGGGCGAGAACGGGCAGGAGAGCGAGCCCGGAGGCAGTCAGCACACGGGTAAGGCACTTCATGACGGGCTCCTCTCGAGTCTCGGGCCGGGGATCGTGCAGGACGGGCGGGTCAGGCGCGGTGCGCAGGACGGGCGAGGGTCGACCGACGACGGTCACGCCCGGCCGAGCCGAGCATCGCTCCGGCATAGATGACCAGGCCTGCCGCGACGCCGTAGACAGCGAGCTGGCGCTGGTGACCGGTGAGGAGCGCGTTGACGCGCCCGAGGTGCGGGACGGCGTACCAGACGCGACCGCGGATGGCCTCGCTCGGGCGCCAGTCGGGATCGTTGACGTCGTTGGCGTCGCCCTTGGTGAGGAACTCGAGGTTCCCGTCGGCGTCGGGGCGGATGGCGACGACGCGGTGGGTGACGACCTCGGGGCGGCCGGACGCGATCTGGAAGGTGACCGGGTCCCCGATGTGGATGTCGGCGGCGTCCACCTTCTGGTCGACGATGAGGGTTCCGGGCGGGTAGGTCGGAGCCATCGACCCGGTGAGGACCGTGAAGGGCGTGGCCCCGGCGAGCCGAGGCACGAGGACCGCGGCCGCCAGCACCCCGAGCGTGGCGATGATGACCATCCAGGCGAGCACCTGGACGACGAAGCGAACTGCCCCGCCCTCCGGGCCGGCGCTCTCCCCGTCGGGGATCGCGCCGGCGTCCGGCAGGGTCAACGTCGTGGTCACGTCGGGTCCTCGAAGGTCGTCGGTCGCTGGCGGATCAGGCCGAGGTGGCCTGGGTGGCGGTCACGGTGATCAGGCTCAGGTCGACCTTCTTGAGCTGCGAGGTGTTGTCGACGACCGTCTTGATCGGGAACGAGAGCGTGATGACCGCGTCGATGGTCTTGTTGGTGTCGTCGTCGGTGATCACGGTCATCGACTGCGTGCCGCGGGTGAAGCTGCTGGTCAGCGTGTAGCTGTCAGCGGCCATCGTCGAGCCGGTGGCGGTCGGCGGCGTCACGCCGAGCGAGGCGCGCAGGTTCTTGCCGACGGCAGTGATGGCGACGGTGCAGGTCTTCTTGAGGACGTCGCCCGGCACGACCTTGTCGGTGCCGGGGACGAAGGCCACGTTGTTGACACCCTCGAGCGTGTTGGTCACGGTCCAGCCTGCCGTGTTGCAGTTAGCGGCGTCGATGTCGAGCTGGCCGGCGGTGAACGACGAACCGGTGACGGTGTCGCTGTCGTTCCAGTAGGCCAGGGTGCCGGCACCGCCGGCGAGGAGGGCGACGGCGGCGGTAGCGGCGAAAGCACCCTTGACGGTCTTGTTCATGACGATCCTTCGGAGGAGGCGAGGCCGGCGCGCGTCGATCCGTCCTGCGACCGGACGCGCGGTGCACGTCGGTGTTACGGGAGGACCTCGGCGATCCGGACACTCGGTGGGGAGAACGCTGCTGACGGATGTCAGTGGCGGACTGGGCCGGGGCCCTGGTGTCTGGCTTGTTGGGAGTACTTAATCGCGCCCAGTTGAAGGCCCCTGCAACACAAGGACTGGATAAACCTCAAGAAGGTCGCAAGTTCCCAGGGGTTTTGGACCGACGGTGATCGCGACGGTCAGGAGACCGCGCGACGCAGGGCGCCTAACCGGGGCAGGTGCTCGTCCCTCGGGTGCGCCTTCGGGCCGCCCGGGGCGAGGGAGAGGTAGGCGGTCCCGCCGTCGCTGTCGGCCTCGGGCCACGCCGGGAGACCCGGGACGTCGGGGCGGCCGGTCGTCACGAACGCGGCCCAGTAGTCGGCGACGGCGTCGGAAAGGGCGCCGTCGCGGCCACCGTCGACGGTGTCGAAGACGTACGCCGCCTCGGCACCGTGCCCGGAGTAGTAGGAGCCGCTGAAGACGTAGCGGTACGTGGGCGCGCGCCGCCCGTGGGTCACGGCGCGCTCGACGGCCGGCAGGTCGAAGACCAGGTCGTCGAGCACCTCCTCGTCGTAGGTGTCGCGACCGCCGTACGCCGCCACGAGGGTGTCGTGGCGCTCGCCGCCCAGGCTCGCGCGCAGCGCCTGCGGGTCGACCCCGAAGGCGCGGTAGGCGTCGTCGGTGAACTCGTCGGAGGTGGTGCCGAGCAGGTAGGGAACCGGCCGCTCCCGGCCCCGGGCGAAGGCGGCGGCCGACGACAGCGGCAGCACCTCGTCGCGGATCGGCGCGTCACCGGCGAGGGTGTTGAAGGTCGAGGAGAGCAGGTCACGACCGGGCAGGGCACGCAACCGCGCGGCGCCCATGTCGGGGAAGGCCGCCTCGCCGCGTCGGCGCGCGTCGGCCAGGCTCAGCGCGCGTGCGTCGCTCGGGGCCGACTCGCTGATCGCTCGCTCGAACAGCCCGTCGGCCCGGGGCATGCTCATCAGGGCGTTGACCGACATCGCCCCGGCCGACCCGCCGGCCACCGTGACGTTGTCGGGGTCGCCGCCGAAGGCCGCGACGTTGTCGCGCACCCACTGCAGCGCCGCGACCTGGTCGAGCAGCCCGAAGTTGGCGATCCCGCCGGGCAGGGACGGGTGCGCGAAGAACCCGAGGCGACCCAGCCGGTAGTTGACGCTCACCACGACGATCCCGCGCCGGACCAGGGCGCTGCTGTCGGCGGCGACCGCCGAGCCGCTGCCGGCGAAGAAGCCACCCCCGTGCAACCACACCATCACCGGCAGGTCCTGGGTGTCGTCGTCGGGTCGTACGACGTTGAGGACCAGGCAGTCCTCGGAGGAGCTCGGTCGCGGGGTCAGCTCGGCGGCGCCGAAGGTGTAGGGCTCGGGCTGCAGGCAGTCGTCACCGGGCTCCGAGGCGTCGCGCACGTCGTCCCAGGGCGCCGCGGGCTGCGGCGCCCGCCACCGCAGCGGTCCGGTCGGCGGGGCGGCGTACGGCAGTCCGAGCCAGGAGCGGACGGACCCGTCGGTCACGCCGCGCACCGGCCCCGACGTGGTCTCGACCTCGTCCCCCAGGGAGACGCGGGGACCGGCGCTCGCCGACCGCGACGGTCCGTCAGGACCGTCGGGGTCATCCTCGTCGAGGACGACGAGCAGGAGGGCGACAATCGCGGCGAGCGTCAGCACGACCGCGGCGACTGCCGCGATCGCGGTACGGCGCACGAGGAGGTCGGGCCTCTACCAGCCGCGCTCGGCGAGACGGTGGGGCTGCGGGATCTCGTCGACGTTGATGCCGACCATCGCCTCGCCCAGACCGCGCGAGACCTTGGCGACCATGGCCGGGTCGTCGTAGAAGGTGGTGGCCTTGACGACGGCCTCGGCACGCTGGGCGGGGTTGCCGGACTTGAAGATGCCCGAGCCGACGAAGACACCGTCGGCACCGAGCTGCATCATCATCGCGGCGTCGGCCGGGGTAGCGATGCCACCGGCCGTGAAGAGCACCACGGGCAGCTTGCCGGTGCGGGCGACCTCGGCCACCAGGTCGTAGGGGGCCTGGAGCTCCTTGGCAGCGACGTAGAGCTCGTCGGGCGACAGCGACGACAGCCGGCGGATCTCTCCACCTATGGTGCGCATGTGCATGACGGCGTTGGAGACGTCGCCGGTGCCGGCCTCGCCCTTGGAGCGGATCATCGCGGCGCCCTCGGCGAGCCGGCGCAGCGCCTCACCGAGGTTGGTGGCACCGCACACGAAGGGGACGGTGAACTTCCACTTGTCGATGTGGTTGGCGTAGTCGGCCGGGGTCAGCACCTCGGACTCGTCGATGTAGTCGACCCCGAGGCTCTGCAGCACCTGGGCCTCGGCGAAGTGGCCGATACGGGCCTTGGCCATGACGGGGATCGAGACGGCCTCGATGATCGCGTCGATCATGTCGGGGTCGCTCATCCGGCTCACGCCGCCCTGCGCGCGGATGTCGGCGGGGACCCGCTCGAGGGCCATGACGGCGACCGCGCCGGCGTCCTCGGCGATCTTGGCCTGCTCGACGTTGACGACGTCCATGATGACGCCGCCCTTGAGCATCTCGGCCATGCCGCGCTTGACCCGCGTGGTGCCGGTGCCGGGGGTCTCGGCGGGGATGGGGGCGGTGGTGTCGGTGCCGTCGGTCATGGGTCTGATCGTACGGCGCTCAGGGGGTCTCGGCCGACCCGGGCCCACCCGGCGGGGTGGGACCCGAGGGGGGCGGTGTGGCGCCGTCCAGGACCACGGCCTGGCGGTGGACCTTGCGGACCCGGAAGACGACCGTGTAGGTGCTGGCGACGGCCAGGATCCACAGGGCGGCGTACATCAGCACCGGCAGGTCGAAGATCGCGCTGAGACCGACGGCGACCAGGATCAGCACGAGCCGGTCGGCGCGCTCGGCGACGCCACCCTTGGCGTCCATGCCGAGCGACTCCGCGCGGGCGCGGGCGTAGGAGGTCACCGACCCCATGACCAGGCAGTAGAGCGACAGGCACTGGTAGAGGTAGCTGTCGCCCGACTCGGCGAAGTAGAGCGCCAGGCCGACGAAGATCGCGCCGTCGCCGAAGCGGTCGAGGGTGGAGTCCCAGAACGCCCCGAACCTGGAGCTGCGGCCCAGCTCGCGCGCCATCTTGCCGTCGATCAGGTCGCTGAAGACGAAGGCGGTGATGAACAGCACCCCGGTCAACAGGTGACCGGTCGGGAAGAAGACCAGCGCGCCGGCGCACACCCCCACGGTGCCGACGAAGGTCACCGTGTCGGGGCTGATGCCCAGCTTGAGGAAGAGCCGGACGACGGGCAGCAGCACGACGCCCTGCCAGAAGTCCTTGAACCGGTCCAGGACGCTCGTCTGCAGCACGCGCGTCAGGCTAGGGCATCTGGGAGTAGTGTCCGAAGACGGAGCCGTCCAGGCTTCCCATCAGAGAGATCTCGCATGAGCGACAAGTCGCCTCGGCAAGGAATGACCAAGAAGACCGGCAAGTCCATCAAGGAGAAGCGGGCCGACAAGCGCGACAAGGCCTCCGGTGCCAGCGCGCCTCTCATCGAGACCAACCCCAAGCGGCGCTGACCGTGGGCCGGGTCGGCCCGGTGGATCACGTGCCGCCCGACCCGCCCACCCACGCTCCGGCCAGCAGGTCGCGGGTGTCGGTGAGCAGCTCGGGCAGCACGCGGGTGCGCCCGATGATCGGCATGAAGTTCTGGTCGCCGGGCCAGCGCGGTACGACGTGCTGGTGCAGGTGGGCGGCGATGCCGGCGCCGGCGACCTGACCCTGGTTCATCCCGATGTTGAAGCCGCCCGCGCCCGAGACGGCGCGCACGGTGCGCATCGCCTGACGGGTCAGGTCGGCGATCTCGGCCGCCTCGTCGTCGGTGGTGTCGGTGTAGTCGGGGATGTGGCGGTAGGGGCACACCATCAGGTGCCCCGGCGCGTAGGGGTAGAGGTTGAGCACGGCGAAGGCCAGGCTCCCCCGGCGTACGACGAGACCGGCGGCGTCGTCGAGCCCCGGGATCCGGCAGAACGGGCACGTGGGCGCGGTGTCGTCGGCCGGCTTGTTCTCGCCACGGATGTAGGCCATCCGGTGCGGGGTCCAGAGCCGCTCGAGGTCGTCGGGGGCGCCCGCGCCGTCCTGCTCGAGGCTCACGGCGCCGTGCCGTCCGCGACCGCGGCGGGCAGCAGGTCGGCGAGCGCGAGGTCGGGGTCGAGGTCGAGGCCGAGGCGGCGGGCGTGGCCGTCGAGGAGGTTCCAGACCGACTGCGACAGCAGGTCGACCAGCGCCTTGGCCTCGGGGGCGCGCGGCTCGCGCGAGACCCAGCGGCGTACGGCGCCGAAGACGGCCCCGACCAGGCCGTGGGCCAGCGGGTCGACGAGGGCCTGCTCGTCGTCGTCGAGCTCGGCGCCGAGCAGCGTGATGGCGACCTGGAGGATGTCGTTGATGGCGGTCGCGATGCGGTCGGTGCCCTGCTCGAAGGGACCGGACAGCTCCTGGGCGGCGAAGGCGTGGGCCGCCGGGTGGTCGACGACCCAGTCGACGTAGGACGTGACGACGCGCCGGATGATCTGGTTGATCGTGCCGTCGAGGCTGACCTCGGGGATCAGCCCGGCGGTCAGGTCGTCGGAGATGTGGGCGCGGATGGCGCGGTCGAGGTCGGCGCGGTCGTCGAAGTGGCGGTAGACGACGGTGCGGTTGAGCCCCGCGCGGGCCGCGATCTGCTGGACGTGGAACTCGTCGCCCGGCTCTCCCTCGCCGATGACCGCGACCGCGGCGTCGAGGATCTGCGCGCGACGCTCCTCGTTGTGCTTGTCCCAGCGCGCCTGCCGGCCGTCCTGCTGACCCATGTCTCGCCCACCCCTGTCGACACTTCTAGGAGCGGCCGTCGACCCCCTTGACGAGCCGCCTGAGCGAAGGGTAGCCGCGACGCCGAGCGGGCGCCGACGGGGCGTGCGCCACCCGCCGCATCTCGGCGACGTCGACGATCTTGGCGCGCGGTCGTGAGCGCTGCTCCCCGCGGCGGCGCTCCTCGGCGTCGAGGGCCCGCCAGCCGGCCAGGTCGACGTAGTCGGGACGGCGTCCGGCCACGACCGCGCGGATCGACTCCAGGGTGCCGACGGGTGCGGGCAGGCCTGCGTCGAGGTCGTCGAGGATCGAGGCGACCGTGTCCTCGGCGCACGACTTGTTGCTGCCGATGAAGCCCGTGGGACCGCGCTTGACCCACCCTGCGACGTAGAGCCCGGGTCGGACCCGGCCGTGGTCGTTCGGCACCGTTCCGGTGGCCTCGTCGTAGGGCAGGTCGGCGACGGGCTGGCCGTGGTAGCCGATGGCGCGCAGCACCAGCCCGGCCTCGATCACCTCGCTGACGCCGTCGCGCTCCACCTCGACCCCGGTCACCCGGGTGGTCTGGCCGCCGTCGCCCAGGATGCGGGTCGGGCGGGTGTGGAAGCGCAGCACGACGCGGCGGGCCCCCGGCAGTGAGGGGCGGGCGGCGATCTCGGCCAGCACCTCGAGCTTGCGGGACCCGGTCGGGAGCGGCGCTCCCCCGGTGTCGACGACGACCTCGAGCTCACCGCGCTCGGCGAGCCCGGCCAGGCCGACCAGCTCGGGGAGCGTGAAGGCCGCGTCGGCCGGACCACGGCGACCCAGGACGACGACCTCGCGCACCGCGCTGCCGCACAGCGCCGTCCACGGGAGCGCCGCGATGTCGGTGTGCTCGAGCGCCGCCGGGTCGAGGGCCAGGAGTCGGGCCACGTCGAGGGCGACGTTGCCGTTGCCGACGACGACCGCGCGGCGCGACGGGCCGTCGAGCGGGACGTCGAGGTCGACCTTGTCGGGGTGGCCGTTGTACCAACCGACCAGGTCGGTGGCCGACAACGAGCCGCGCAGCTGCTCGCCCTCGATGCCGAGGCTGCGGTCGGCGCTGGCGCCCACGGAGTAGACGACGGCGTCGTACTGCGCCTCGAGGTCGGCCAGGGTCAGGTCACGACCGACCTCGACGCCGAGGAAGTAGCGGAAGCCCGGCTGCTCCTCGATGGCGCGGAACAGCTTCTCGACGCGCTTGGTGTGCTGGTGGTCGGGCGCCACCCCGGCCCGCACCAGGCCGTACGGCGTGGGCAACCGGTCGTAGACGTCGACGCAGATCTCGGGGTGCTTGAGGAGCTCGTCGGCGGTGTAGAGACCCGCCGGACCGGCACCCACGACAGCCACTCTGTAGCGACCGCTACGAACCAGCCGGCGCTGCTTGGTCACCACCGACAGCGGCGTGCGGTCGGGGTGGGGGAAGCAGTCGTAGTAGTCGGCGTTGATGGCGACGAACGGCTGCTCGTCGGGGGTCAGGACCGTGTCGGGCTTGATCGCGTCGACCGGGCACGCCGTCGCGCACGCCCCGCACCCGACGCAGGCCGTCGCGTCGACGTACAGCATCTCGGCCTCGGCGAAGCCGGGCTCACCGGGTGCGGGGTGGATGCAGTTGACCGGGCACGCGATCACGCAGGACGCGTCGGCGCAGCACGACTGCGTGACGACGTAAGCCACGGTCGTCGCCTCAGGCGGCCGCGGACGCGGGCTGGCTGCGGAAGCGCGAGCTGCGGCCGTCGATCTTGAGCAGGCGCCACAGGCGCCGCGAGACGGGGTTCATGATGCCGGTCTGGTCGGCGAGCATCCGGACGTCGCCGAACAGGTCGCGCAGGAACTTCTCGGACTGCGGGGCGTCCCAGTAGAGCTCCTTCATGACGGAGTCGGGGATGCCCATGTCGCGCTGGGCCTGCTTGCTGGGCACCAGGATCTCGTTGCACAGCCACTTCATGATGACCGGCACGATCAGCGACACGGCTGCCCGCTCGCCGCGGCTGAGCTTGGGCGCGTGGTGCTCGAGGTACTGGTGGGCGAAGCCGATGTGGCGGGCTTCCTCGGCGACGTGGATCTGCATGATGCGCTGCAGCAGCGGGTGCATGTCGTCACCGGCGCGCAGGATGCTCTTCTGCACGTGGTCGATCGGCTCCTCGCCGGCCAGGACGCCGTAGAAGAAGGCGAACGGCACCGCGCGGGCGGCCAGCGGCAGCACCGGGCCGAGGGCGCGGAAGAGCCGCGAGCCGCCCTGGACCTGCTGGCCCGAGCGGTTGACGAACTCCTGGAACATCTGGGTGTGGTGGCACTCCTCGGTCGCCTCGTGGGTGGAGTAGCGGAACTCGGGCGACCCGTTGGGCAGGGCCAGCGCGTAGTTCATCAGCCCGGCGATGAGGATCTGCTCGAACTGCAGGCCGACCTTGGTGACGTTGGCCTGGCGGTAGAGGCCGATGCGGATCTGCTCGTCCTTGGGCAACCCGCGGTACCACGGGTGCCCGCCGAGGACGTCGACCTCGGGCAGGATCCACCGCTCGTCGGTGGGGTCGATGGCGAAGTCGGGGTTGTCCCAGTCGATGTCGACGAAGGCGTCGAAGTGCTGCTCGACCGAGGCCTTGCTCAACGTGCGCAGCCGCTCCTCGTAGCTGAGGTGCGGCTCGCCGGCCTTGCCGTGGGCGGTGGTCGTGGGCTCCAGCGTGCTGGTCATCTCGGGCGTCACCTCTCGTCGTCGGGAGCGAACGACCCCAAGGTTAGTGCGACACGGTGTCGAGGTACAGAGTTAGCGCGACATTACGTCTCAGTAACTTACGTTCGGGTGAGAGGACGGGCCCGGACCCAGCCGTCAGAGCACCTTGTCGCCGTACATCTCGCCCAGCGGGTCGGCGATCAGCTCGATGCGGGCGCCGTCGGGGTCGCGGAAGTAGACCGAGACCCCGCTGTGCACGACGTGCTCGACGCCGGCGGCCTCGAGCTTGCCGACCAGACGCTCCCAGTGGACCGGGTCGACGGAGATGGCGCAGTGGTGCAGACCGCCGAGCACCTCGGCGTAGGGGCCGACGTCGAGGCCGGGGAAGTCGAAGAACGCCAGCAGGTTGCCGTTGCCGATGTCGAAGAAGAAGTGGGACGACCCGGGGTAGTCACGGTTGTCGATCAGCTCGGTGAGCGGGAACTCCAGGAGGTCCTGGTAGAAGCGGACCGTCGTCTCGACGTCGCTGCTGATCAGGGCCGTGTGGTGCAGGCCGCGCGCCGACGACGCCGGCCGCTCCCCCGCCGGTCGCAGGTGGGTCTCGC
>CALRVO020000059.1:0-12209 GCA_943371595.1 Sphingomonas paucimobilis | reverse complement strand
GAGGAGGTTGCGCAGCGACCGTCACGAGACCACCCAGCCGTAGGTCCGGATCAGGTCGTCCTCGTCGGCTGCGGCCGTGTGGTCTCGTGACAGTCGCGGGCGACCTCCTCGACCACCGTGGGGTGGCTAGAGTCGCGCTCATGCCGCTGGATCCTGGAACCGCCGCCCTGCTCGCGATGATCGAGGCGGCGCCGTACCCGCCGATGCACGAGGGCACGCCCGAGACCGCCCGCAAGGCGTTCCGGGCGATGACCGTCGACCTGGTGACGCCCGAGACGCAGATCCCGGTGGGCAGCGTCGAGGAGCTCACCGTCGCCGACCGCCCGGCTCGGCTCTACCGGCCGGCGGGGGAGGGGCCGTGGCCGACGCTGGTCTTCCTGCACGGCGGCGGGTTCGTCATCGGTGACCTCGACACCCACGACCAGACGTGCCGGCGGCTGTGCGCCGACGCCGAGACGGCCGTGCTCGCCATCGACTACCGGCTCGCGCCCGAGGCGCCCTACCCGGCCGCCGTCGAGGACGCGCTCGCCGCGGTCGCCTGGGCCGCCGACCACCTCGCCGAGCTCGGCGGGGGAGACGTGCTCGCCGTCGGCGGCGACTCGGCCGGTGGCAACCTGTCGGCCGTGGCGGCCCAGCAGCTGCGCGACCAGGTCGACGCGCAGGTGCTGCTCTACCCCGCCACCCACATGGCCGGCGACTACCCCTCGCGCACCGACAACGGTGAGGGCTACTTCCTCGACATGGCCACCATGACCTGGTTCGCCGCGCACTACCTCGGCGAGGCCACCGACCTCGACGACCCGCGCCACTCGCCGCTGCTCGGCGACCTCGCGGGCGCCCCGCGGGCCCTGGTGGTCACCGCCGAGTACGACCCGCTGCGCGACGAGGGCGAGGCCTACGCCGACCAGCTCGAGGCGGCCGGCGTACCCGTCGAGCGGGTGCGCTACGACGGGCTGGTCCACGGCTTCATCGACATGGGCATCATGAGCCCGGCCGCCGGGGCCGCGCTCGACGACGTCGCGACCCGGGTGCACCGCCTGCTGCGTTCCTGATCGGCGGGCTGCGGCCCTCCACTAGTCTTCTGCGTCGTGGACGGCGCGAGCGATGACCAGGTGTGGTGGGTCCGGCGTACGGTGATCGCGGTGCTGGTCGTCGTGGGCATCGTCACGGCCGCCTTCGCCGTGGTCGCCACGCGCGGTGGCGACGAGCCGGAGCAGGCCCAGGACGCCGTCGTGGACGAGGTGGTCACCGACTTCGTGCCGAGCGACGGGCCCTCCGACGGGCCCCTGCGCCTCGGTGACGTGCTCGTCGTGGGCCGTCACGGCGACCCGGTCGCCAAGCCCGAGCACACCGCCGAGTCCTACGCCGACGCCCTCGACGCCGGCGTCGACTACGTCGAGACGCAGGTCGTGATGACCCAGGACGAGCAGCTCCTGGTGCGCGGCGACAACGAGCTCAGCGGCAGCACCGACGTCGCGGAGCGGCCCGAGTTCGCCGACCGCGAGACGACCAAGGACGTCGACGGCGTCCTGACCACCGGCTGGTTCAGCGAGGACTTCACCCTCGACGAGCTGCGCACCCTGCGCGCCACCGAGCCCGACCCCGACCTCCGCGCCGAGAGCGCGTCGTTCGACGGCGACTTCGCGCTGATCTCGTTCGACGACCTGCTGGCCCAGGTCGGTGAGTTCAACCTCGCCCAGGACAAGGAGGTCGGGGTCTTCGTGCAGCCGGTGCGGGCGTCGTACTTCCGCAGCGAGGGGCTGCCGATGGAGAAGGCCGTCGCCAGGTCGCTGCGCAAGGCGCGGCTGGTCAACGAGCCCGAGCGGGTCACCGTCGAGTCCAAGGACCTGCGCGTGCTCGAGCGTCTCGAGGGCAACCTCGGCGACAACGTCCTGTCCGGCTACGTCGTCGACGCCGGCTCGGCCGACCAGCTCACCGCCGACGCGCTGGGCGAGCTGCCCGACACCATCGACGTGATCATCATCGACGCCGATGCCTTCACCGAGGTCGAGGACCCCCAGGCGGTTCCGGGCATCGTCCACGACGCCGGCCTCGCCGTCGCCGTCTACCCGGTCTCCTACGAGAACGCCCTGCTCGGCGCCGGCTTCCAGGTGGGCGACGACCCCGCTGCCCGTGGCGACCTCGAGGCGCTGCTCGCCGGGGTGCGCGAGATCGGCTTCGACGTGGTGCTCGCCGAGTCGCCGGTCGAGGTCATCGAGGTGCTCGACGGGCTGGCCGAGGACGACCCGTCCGAGGAGCCTTCTGAGGACGAGTCCTAGACCGAGGGTTCGTGGCGGACGCCCAGCGCATGGTCAGGGGCGCAGGGAGCGCACACGTTCGCGCGCGCGTCGCACGGGCGCCGACGTGCGGGGGTAGCGGCGCAGGTGTTCCCCGAAGTCGGCGATCGCCCGCAGGGTGTCGGCCCGGCGGCGTCGTTCGGCCCGATCGAGGGACGCTGTGAACCGCAGGCGGGCGAGCAGGCCGCCGAGCACCGCGCCGAGCTCCTCATCGCTGATCGTGCCGTCGACGACCTCACGCCCCAGCTCGCGGCGCAGGGCGTCCCGCTCTCCGACGGTGACCATCCGTGCGACCGGAAGGGCAACCAGCGCGAGGGTGAGAGCCGGGACGCCCAGGGCGAGCACGACCACGGCGACCTGCATCACCTACCTCCTCGCGCTCGCAGCACGGTGCCTGACCGTTGTCAGCCTACCTACCGGGAGGTAGGTTGTCGGTGTGAATCGCGACGACGTGCTGGACGCCATGCAGGAGCTGACGATCCGCGACGGACAGCCGCCGAGCATCCAGGCCGTGGCCCGGGCCCTGGGGCACAGCAAGCAGGCGGTGCTCCACTACTTCCCCGACCGCGACTCCCTCGACGCGGCGCTGGCGGCACGTGCGACGGGTCGAGTCGACGCCGAGATGACGGCCGCGGCTCAGCGCGGTGAGGCGGCCGCGACCTACCTCCGACTCTCCGTGCCCACCGAGGACGACCGAGCGGTTGCGCTCATGGTGCTGGGCTCCCTGCGCACGCGTGCCTCGCTCCCGTCGGAGGTCGACGAGGCCGTCGAACGGTGGGAGATGCTCATCGCCGCCGAGCTCGGCAGCGCCGTACGGGCCGAGGTCGTGCGCCTGGTCGCCGACGGGCTCTTCGTGGAGTCCCTCCTCGGGTCGCCGCCCCCGGCCGAGCGCATCGAGACCCTCGTCGAGCACCTGCAGCTGCCCGGCCGCGAGCGCGGCGCGCGATCGTGACGCCGGGCCTGCTGGCCGGCGCAGCCGGTCTGGCCGCGCTCGACTCCTTCAACCCGGCGACCCTGGTCGCGGTCGTCCTCATCCTGGTCGGCTCGCGCGACCGGCCCGTCGCCGACACGCTGGGCTTCGTCCTCGGGGCCTTCACCACGGTCCTCGTGGTGGGTGCCGGGGTCTACCTCGGTGCCGCCGCGGCCAGCAGCGGCCTCGGCGACGGACTGGTGTGGGTGCGCCGGGTGGCCTTCGGACTGGCGGCCACGATCGTCCTGGTCACCGCCGTACGGACCGCGAGACCACGGCGACGTCGCGAGCTGGTGCTACCGGCCTGGTTCACCCCGGGCACTGCCGCGGGCCTGGGCGTGCTGATGACCGCGGCCGACCTGCCCAACGCGTTCCCCTACTTCATCGCGGTCGAGCGCCTCGTCGCGGCCGACCTCTCCGTGCCGACCGCGCTGCTCCTGCGGGCCGGCTACGCGGTCGTGTATTGCCTGCCCTGCTTGGTGCTGCTCGCCGTGGGCCTGCGCGGTGGCGGGCTCACCCGACACCTGCGACACCTCCACGACCGCTTCGGAACCGAGGCCGACCTCCCGGCCCACCCAGCGGGCGCTGCCGCCCTCGGTGTCGTCGCGCTCGCCCTGGCCGGTGTCGCCGTCACCGCCTGAGACGCCGCGCTCCCGCTCCCGCTGCTAGACCGTCAGCTCCTGCAGCGCGTCGAGGACGGCGACCACCTGCGGCACCTCGTGGGTGCGGTAGAGGCCGGTGCCGCCGAGGTGGGCCAGGACGGCGAACATGCCCTCGGCGACCCGGAACTGGTCCTCGAACAGCTCGAACGAGTGGGGCAGCGAGTGGCACACCGGTACGCCGAGCCGGCGCAGCCGGAACGACGCGAGCAGCACCGAGGCCTGGTGACGGGCCCGGGCCCGCTGGTCGCCGAGGCGGAAGCCGAAGCCCATGCCGGGGTCGATCGCGATGCCCCGCACCCCGCGACTGCGCGCGTCGTCGACGCGGGCGCCGAACGAGTCGAGCATGGCGGGGAACGGGTCGTCGTCGACGTCGCGGCCGTCGAGGTCGCGGGCGTTGGACCCGAGGATGTGGCACAGCACGACGGACGCGTCGTGCTCGGCCGCGAGGTCGAACATCGCGGCGTCCTCGGCCGAGCCGGTGAGGTTGAGGACCCGGGCGCCGGCCTCGAGACAGGCGGCGACCACGGGAGGCTCGTAGCTCTCGACCGACACGGTGACCCCGGCCTCGGCGAGCGCCGTGACCACGGGCACCAGCGTCGCGACCTGCCCGTCGGCGTCGACGCGGGCCGAGGTGCCGTTGCTCGACTCGGCCCCGACGTCGACGACGTCGGCGCCCTGCGCGGTGAGCACCCGGCCCTTGCGCACCGCCGAGGCGAACGACGTCACGACGCTCTCGCGGTAGGTCGAGTCGCGCGACAGGTTGAGCACGCCCATGATCGCCGGGCGGGTGTCGGTGTCGATGACCTGGTCGCCCAGACGCAGCGGCTCGACGGGCCGGTCGAGGTCGTCGGCGTGCTCGGCGGCCAGGCGGGCGAGGGCGGAGAGGCTGATCACTGCTCGCCCCGCACGTAGCGGCACATGAGGAAGCCCTCGGCGGTGAGCACGTGGACCAGGTCGAACCCCACGACCTCCTCGAGCCCGTCGGTCTGCGTCGCGTGGGCCAGGCCCGCGAACAGCGGCGAGACGGTGATGTCGGCCTCGTCGACCAGGCCCGCGCGGGTGACGGCCTCGAGCAGGCGGGGTCCGCCCTCGCAGACGATGCGGCGCAGGCCGCGCGCGACGAGGGTCTCGACGAGCCACGCGGGGGGCAGGTCGTCGCCGTCGGTGTGCACCAGCGTGGCCCGGGCCCGGCGCGCGCGGGCCAGCGCGTCGGCGTCGGGGGAGGCGGTGGTGAGCACGATCGGGGGCTCGGTGGAGTCGGTGAAGAGCTCGGAGTCCCACGGCAGGTCGAGCGACGGGCTGACGATCGCGATCACCGGGGCCGGCGCCTGGCCCTGCGCCGTGCGGGCCTCGGCATCGGCGTCCTTGGCCTTCATGGCGCCGTACCCCTCGGCGCGGATGGTGCCGGCACCCACGAGCACGGCGTCGGCGTGGCGGCGTACGGCGTCGAAGACGGACTTGTCGACCTCGGAGGAGATCGACCCGCTGAGCCCGTCGGGCCCGGCGCTGGCGCCGTCGAGGGTCGTCACCATCATGGCCCGCACCCACGGCCCCTCGTCGGGCCAGGGGTACGCCGCCAGGACGGCCTCGTCGTCGAGCACGCCCGACCGGGGTCCGTAGATCATCTGCACGGCCCCGAACCTAGGCCTTCGGCGCAGCCGGGGCGTTCACCCGATCGGTGCGTGGTGCCGGCACCGCGCGGAGATCTCCGCGCGGCAGGCGTAGAGAACTGTCGGGACCTCGCCCTAGGGTGCAGTGGTCCCGGTCGTGCGGCCGGGCTCGGAGGGAGCACCCATGCGTCACCCACGACCGGCCCGTCTCGCCGCGGCCGTCGCCGTCGTCCTCACCGCAGCGCTGCTGCCGTCGGTGTCGTCGTCCTCGGCCGCGCCGCCCGCCGACCCGGCGTTCCGCCCGCTCGAGGGCTTCAAGCCCCAGGGCGACAAGATCCGCGTGGCGCCCTCGCGCTACTCCGCGGTGCGCGTCGACCTCGGGTCGCTGCGCGACCGGCTCGCCGACGCCCCGACCGCCGGCTCCGGCAGCGGCATCGACCTCGAGGTGCCGACCCCCGCCGGCGGCACTCAACGCTTCGCGGTGACCCGCAGCGACGTGCTCGCCCCCGAGCTCGCCGCGGCCCACCCCGAGATCGCCACCTACACCGGCCGGGCGGTCGGCGACCCGACCACCACCATCGCCCTCGACGTGACCCCGATGGGCTTCCACGTCGCCGTGCGCGGGCCCGGCGGCCAGCGCGCGTGGTACGTCGACCCGGCCTACGACCGCGTCGGCACCACCACCCACCTGGCCTTCTACGGCAGCGCCACCACCCGCCCCGAGGAGGCCTTCGCCGAGAAGCAGGCCCCCGAGATCCGGCGCGCCGCGGCCCGCCGCGGCGGGTCGCCGCAGGCCAAGGCCGGCGGCACCGTCGTGCAGAAGCGCTACCGCCTGGCGCTCACCTCCGACCCGTCCTACGCCGCCTACTTCGGCACCGCCAACGTGCTGGCCGAGAAGGCCACGCTGATCAACCGGGTCAACCAGATCTACCGCGAGGACCTCGCGATCACGCTGCAGCTGATCAACGAGACCGACCGGCTCAACTTCGACACCGCCGCCAAGGCCATCGAGCCCGACGGCCCCTGCGGCGGCGAGCCGTGCTTCCGCACCAGCATCTACCCCGACGGCCCCCCGGCCGACGACTACGGCGACCTCGACTTCTGCAGCGGCGAGCTGCTCGCCCGCAACCGCCTGGTCCTCGGCCAGGTCATCGGTGCCGCCAACTACGACATCGGCCACATCGCGCTGGGCAAGAACGGCGGCGGCGTCGCCTACCTCGGCGTCGTCGGCGCCGACTACAAGGGCGGCGGCTGCACCGGCCTGCCCGAGCCCAAGGGCGACTTCTTCGCCATCGACTACGTCGCCCACGAGATGGGTCACCAGTTCGCCGGCAACCACACCTTCAACGGCGTGCAGAACGCGTGCTCCGGCGGCAACCGCAACGGCGGCACCTCGGTCGAGCCCGGTTCCGGCTCCTCGGTGATGGCCTACGCCGGCATCTGCCTCCAGGACGACCTGCAGGCCCACACCGACCCCTACTTCTCCTGGCAGACCCTCGACGAGGTCAACGCCTACACCGGCGCCCCCATCGCACCGGTCGTCGAGGTGCAGACGGTCTCGCTCAGCGGCTTCGGCGGGCCCGGCTCCGGCTTCAGCCTGTCCTTCGAGGGCAGCACGCCGGTCGACGTCACCCCCGCCACCTACGACGCGGCGACCCTCGAGAGCGCGATCGAGGCCGCGACCGACCAGGACGTCACCATCGCCGGCTGGGGCTACGACCCCTACGGCAGCTTCGACGCCTACCCGGCGCCGCTCACCGCCCCCGGGCCGACCGGCTTCCAGGTCATCTTCGCCCCGACCGCGGCCCCCGACGCCCCCGGCGCCCACGCCAACGTGGCACCGCTGAGCGTCACCGGCAGCGGCGGCGTCACCGCCTTCGTCGGCGAGACCGCCCAGGGTGGGGCGGCCGACAACCGCGGCACCAGCACCGTGACCACCACCAACAAGGCCCCGCGGATCACCAAGGTCAGCTTCACCCGCAAGCTCCCGATCCGCACCCCGTTCCGGCTCCAGGGTTCCGCCACCGACCCCGACGGCGACCCGCTGACCTACCTGTGGGAGCAGGCCGACCGCGGCCGCGACGCCGCCGGCACCAGCCTGGTCAGCAACCGCAAGATCTACGGCCCGCTGTTCCGGGTCTTCGGCACCGCAGCCGACGTCAGCTCCGACGACTCGCTGGAGTCCCCGGCCCCCGGCATCAACCTCGCCGGGCGCAGCGGCACCCGCTCCTTCCCCGACCTCGCGCAGGTCCTGGCCAACAACACCAACGCCAAGACCGGCGCCTGCCCCAAGGTCGCTCCGCCGCCCGACAACTTCGACGACTACCGGCCGCCGTCGGCCAAGGTCGTGGAGTGCTACAGCGAGTACCTCCCCACCAAGGGCTACCTCGGCACCGTCGGGCAGGGCAAGCACGTCCTGCACTTCCGCCTCACCGTGCGCGACGGCCGCGGCGGCGTCGCCCACCGCAACGTCCGGATGCCGGTGGTGCCCACGGCCGGTCCGTTCCTGGTCGCCTCGCAGAACCGCGCCGGCCTGCGCGCCGCTCCCGGGGCCAGCATCCCGGTCCGCTGGAAGGTCAACGGCACCAAGCGGCTGTCCAAGCGGGTCCGGATCCTGCTGTCCACCGACGGCGGCCGCACCTTCAAGCGCGTCCTCGCCGGGGGCACGGCCAACGACGGCTTCACCCGGGTCACGCTGCCGCGCAACGTCCGCACCACCAAGGCCCGGATCATGGTCGAGGCCGCCGGCAACTACTTCTACGCCGTCAACCGCAAGAGCTTCACCATCCGCTGATCCGACCGGTTCCGACCGGTTCCGACCGGATCCGACGCCGGGGGAGGGCCCACGAGGTCCTCTCCCGGCATCGGCCTGCCCTGCGGCACGAGGCCGACCCAGGGGCTCTCAGAAAATTCTCAGCCGGGCGCCTCGAACCCCTCCCCAGATTGTCCGACAACGCTTAGGTTCAGCAGGTCGCCGCTCGGGCGATCTCCCTTCGACGTTTGGACCTCTTCGTGACTCCTGCTCGTCCACCCCGCGTCCGGACGGGGCTCCTCGCCCTGGCCACGGCCGTGGTACCTCTCCTCACCTTCACCGGGGTGCCGACCGGGGCCGCGGCCCCGGCCGTCGCCGACGACACCGTCTGGACCCCGGCCCCCGCGAGCGCCCTGCGCGCCAGCGACCAGCGCGACCGCCGCGTCGAGCCCCGCGAGTCCGCGGCCTTCGACGTCGACCTCGGTGCCCTCGGTGACCAGCTGGGCCGCGCTCCCGGCGAGTCCGCGCGCGGAGCGCTGTTCTCCGTGCCCGCGCCGAACGGCGACCTCGTCGACTTCCGCATCGTGTCCTCCCCGATCATGGAGCCCGGCCTCGCGGCCGCCCACCCCGAGATCACGACGTACGCCGGCCGCTCGGTCGACGGCGCGGCGACGATCCGCCTCGACCTGACCCCGATGGGCTTCCACGCCTCGGTGCGCGGCGACGGCGCGTCCTGGTACGTCGACCCGGCCTTCAACGGCGAGGCCGACGGCCCCTACCTGTCCTACCTGGGCACCGACCTGCCGCAGGGCAAGAGCCTGGTGGAGCCCGAGGAGATCGCCGACGAGCTGGCCGCGACCGACGGCGTCGCGCCGCGCGCCGGTGAGGTCGCCGGTGACCCGGTGACCATCCGCACCTACCGCTTGGCTCTGGTCACCGACCCGTCCTACGCGCGCTACTTCGGCACCGCCAACGTGCTGGCCGAGAAGGTGACGCTGATGAACCGCGTCAACCAGATCTACAACGACGACTTCGCCGTGCGCCTGTCGCTGATCGACGAGACCGACAAGCTCAACCTCGACACCGACGCCAAGGCGTTCGGCCCCGACGGTGGCTGCGGCTCGGCCGGTTGCTACACGCTCAACCAGTTCGCCAACGGCTGCACCGGTGGCCTGCTCAACCGCAACCGGATCGCTCTGGGCCAGCTGGTCGGCGCCTCGAAGTACGACCTCGGCCACATCATGCTCGGCATCAACGGTGGTGGCGTCGCCGGTCTCGGCGTCGTCGGGGGCGACGGCAAGGCCCGTGGCTGCACCGGCCTGCCGCAGCCCGAGGGCGACTTCATGGCCATCGACTACGTGGCCCACGAGATGGGCCACCAGATGGGTGGCAACCACACGTTCAACGGCACCCAGGTCAACTGCGGCGGCAACAAGGCCGCCCCGTCGGTCGAGCCCGGCTCGGGCTCCTCGGTCATGGCCTACGCCGGCATCTGCGGCCAGGACGACCTGCAGCCCCACACCGACCCCTACTTCTCGCAGTGGAGCCAGCAGGAGATCACGGCCACGATCACGGCCACCCGCAACCCCATCAACGACGTGCAGACGGTCTCGCTCAACGGTTTCGACACCGACGGTGACTCCTTCACCCTGTCCTACGAGGGCCAGACCACCGTCCCGATCGTGCGTGGCACCACCTACAACACCGCGGCCATCGACGCCGCCCTCGAGGCGATCCTGCCCGTCGGCAGCCTGGTGACCGTGTCGGCGTTCGGCGGCTCCGGCACGCTGACCGACGGTGGCTTCCAGGTCAGCTTCAACGTCCCCGGCAGCCCGCTGACGGCCACCGACGTCGCCCCCCTGACGATCGCGTTCCCCAACGCCGACGCCACCGGCTTCGTCGGTGAGACCGCCAAGGGCGGACCGATCACCAACAAGGGCTTCGTCGTCGAGACCGCCGCCAACCGCACCCCGGTCGTCACGGCGCCCGCGACGGCCACGATCCCGCTGCGCACTCCGTTCGCCCTCACCGGTTCGGCCACCGACGCCGACGGCGACGCGATGGTCTACCTGTGGGAGCAGACCGACCGTGGCGCCGGCACCGGCACCTCCCTGGTCAGCCAGACCAAGACCAACGGTCCGCTGTTCCGGGTCTTCGGCACCTACGCCAACGTGACCCCGGCCGGCACCCTGCTGCTCGAGTCGCCCGGCGAGAACCTCGCCGACGGCAACCCGACGCGCACCTTCCCCGACATGGAGCAGATCCTCATCGGCAACACCAACGCCCGCACCGGCACCTGCCCCGACGCCCCGGCGCCGCCGGTCTCGGGTGGGAGCAACGTGCCCGTCCCGACGCGTGACTGCTTCTCGGAGTGGCTGCCCACGGTCGACTACGTCGGCAGCACCCAGGCCGCCAACGACGTGCCGCTGTCGCTCAACTTCCGGCTGACGGCCCGCGACCTCGACCCGGTCGCGGGTGGCTACTCGTTCGCCAACACCAAGGTGCTCATCGACAACACCGCCGGCCCGTTCCTGGTCAACAGCAAGAACGTCGCCGCCGCTGCCGTCGCCGGCCGCTCCGAGGTCGTCAGCTGGGCCGTCGCCGGCACCAACAAGCCGACCCTGGCCGAGAACGTCAGGATCTCGCTGTCGACCGACGGCGGACGCACCTACCCGACCGTCCTGGTGGAGAGCACCCCCAACGACGGAAGCGAGCCGGTCACCTGGCCCAACGTGGCCACCAACCAGGCCCGGATCAAGATCGAGGCCGTCGGCAACGTCTTCTTCGACGTCAACGACGCCGACTTCCAGATCGTGCCGCGGCTCAACGTGACCGGGCCGTCGGCCGCCTCGTACGCCGTCGACTACTCCGACGCCCCCGGGTCGATCTCGATCGCGGCCGAGTCGGGCTCCGTCGACGGTGCGGCCCTCACGGCCGTCGCCGCCGGTCTGCCCGAGGGTCTGGAGCTCACCACCTCCGGTGTCTCCGACGCCGGCACCCGTCCGGGCACGGCGACCTTCGCCGTCACCGGCACCGCCGACGACGAGCCGGGCAGCTACCCCGTGACGGTCACCGTCTCCGACGGCGCCAACCCCGACCAGGTCACGAGCTTCACCGTCGTCGTCGAGGCCGAGGACGCCACGGCGACCTACACCGGCCCGGCCGCCGTCACCGCAGCCGCCGGCGAGCCCGTCACCGTCACCGGTTCGGTCACCCCGTCCGACGACGGGACGCCCGGCGACCCGACCACGGCGACGCTGTCCTTCACCGACGCGACGACGGGTGACTCGCTGTGCGAGGCCGCCCCGGTGTCGGCCTCGGGCACCGCGACGTGCACCTTCACGCCGTCGGTGACCGGGTCCAGCCGCACCTACGCCGTCGCGCTGAGCGTCGGTGGCCGCTACACCGGTGGCTCCGCGGCGGACTCCCCGCTCGTGGTGACGATCCAGGCGCCCGACACGACCGCACCCGAGACGGCCATCACCGCCGGCCCCGGGTCGATCCTGCTCTCGCGCTCGACCGGCATCCGGGTCGCCTCCGAGGCCGACGCCACCCTCGCGTGCACCCTCGACGGCAGCCCCGTCGACTGCGCCGACGGCACCGTCGCCCTGACCGGGCTGTCGTCGCGGACCCACCGGTTCACCGCGACCGCCACCGACGCGGCGGGCAACACCGACGCCACGCCGGCGACCCGCACCTTCACGGTGCCGGTCGACGACCGTGCCCTGCGCACCACCACGGCCGGGTGGACCCGTGGCGCGGGTCAGAACGCGTTCCTCAAGACGCTCACCACGACCCGCAAGGCCGGGGCGCGGATGACCTACCAGGTGCAGGACGCCTCGGCGCTGCTCCTCGTCGTCCGACGCGCCCCGGGCGCGGGCTCGCTGCGCGTCTTCCTCGGGACCCGGCTGCTGCGGA
>CALRVO020000058.1:0-12433 GCA_943371595.1 Sphingomonas paucimobilis | reverse complement strand
CGACCGGGGCCGTAGTACTGGTTGTAGACGGACCCGGGCCCGGTCTCGCGGCCGCGCTGGTTGTCGTGGTTGCCGGCGATCACCTGGTTGGGCACACCGGCCTCGTCGAGGGTGCCCTGCAGCTGGCTCGAGACCTCGAACTCACCGGTCACCTGGGCGATCGCCTCCGGCGTCGTGGGTGCGTCGATGTTGTTCTCGATGATGTCGCCGGTGTGGGCGACGTAGGCGATCTTGTTGGCGGCCCGGTGCTCGGCGATCCACTCCGTCGTCGCGCCGTACGCCGCCCGCCAGATCGCGCGCTCGGCCTCGGTCTCCTGCTCGACGGCGCCCTCGGAGAGGTACTGCGTGTCGGTGAAGTGCACCAGCGAGAAGTCGTAGGTCGACGGGTCGGCGAAGCCGTCCTTGTCGCCGGGCTCGATGTCGTCGGCGAACGGGTCCTCGCCGGTGACCATGACGTGCAGGCTGCCGCGGTCGACGTAGCGGGCCGGGGCGGTGACCGTCAGGACGGTCTCGTCGTCGAGCACGCCGCGTGAGCTGGCCAGCACGTCCCACGCGCGGGCGTCGGCGTCCCAGGCGCGCAGGGCGACGACGCGCTCGGGGTCGACCGTGCCGGTCCAGCGGACCACCGGGCTCGCGGCGGCGTCGGACACGTCGAGGTCGAACCGCTGGAAGGTGACGTCGCGGCCCGCACGCGAGGCGAGCACTCCCTCACCGAGCGGCGTGAGCGACGAGGCGTCGACCTGCTCCTCGCCGGCGACCTGCAGGGTCGTCGGCACCGCGGTCGCCAGGCCCTGGAACCCGGTCGACGGCACCACCACGTCGGCCGCGGTGAACGTCGCGCTGACGTCACCCCCGCCGGGCACGGCCACCTGGGCCGAGAGGTCGACGGAGCGACCGACGTCGGTGGTGCCCGCCGTCGGTGCGAGCTCAGCGGGCTGGTCGGGGATGCCGGCGCTGGTGAACGTGATCTCACGGGTGGCGCTGTTGCCCAACGCGTCGGTGGCCGCGACCGTCAGGGTGTGCTCGCCGGCCGTCAGGCCCGGCCCGACGGGGTCGCCCAGGGCGACCGGCTCGCCGTCGAGCGTCGTGACGGGCGTGCCCGCCACCCCGGCGAGGTCGTCGAGGTCGACGTCGAAGGCCACCGCCGAGGTGATCCGCTGACCGGTCGCGGGGACGCTGGAGGCCAACCGGGGCGCGGTGTTGTCGGTGACCAGGGTGCGGGTCGCGGTCCGGCCGTCGGTCGAGGTCGCGCTGACGGTGTGGTCACCGTCGGGCAGCAGCGCGGTGTCGACGTCGGACCGCAGGCCTTGCGCCGGCGCGTCGACGGCGAAGGTCAGGGCGACCCGACGGGTGCCGGTGAAGCTGCTGCCGCAGCTGCCGTCGCCGATGGTGACGGGAACGGCGGCCCCGGCGACGGTGGTCGCCCTGTAGGTGAGGGCCGCCGTGCCGCTCGCCGGGGTCAGGACGACGTCGGTCAGCGGGTAGTCGTCGAAGTTCTGGCCGCAGTCGCTGACGATCGACCCCGCGACCACCTCGACCACGTTGATGCCGGGCACCAGCCACTCGTTCGCGATCGTGAGGCTGGCCGTGACGCCGGCGTAGTCGCCGAGGTCCAGCCGGTTGCCGTTGACGAGCAGGTAGTTGACGTAGCGCGCCTCGGTGCCGTTGCCGCCGACGAAGAAGCTGAGGTTGGCGTCGCCGGCGCCCAGCGTCGGCTGGGTGCGGCTGGTGGGCACGCCGTCGACGGTGAACGTCAGCGTCGCTTCGGGCAGGGCCGTGGTGCTGCTCCCGCACGTGCCGTCGCCCATGGCGTAGGTCGCCGCGTTGCCGACACCGGACACGGTGCCGTCGTCGACCGACAGGGAGAGCGCGCTGAGCGCGAAGTCGTCGCGGTTGGCGCACAGGGTCGCGCCGCTGCCGGAGTTGATGTCACCGGTGACGATCCGCACCGTGTTCTCGCCGTCGACCAGGTAGTGCCGGGGCACGGGGATCGAGACCTCCTGGCTGACCCAGTCGCCGCCGAGGTCGACGTGGTGGCCGTTGACCTCGAGGTAGTTGTAGTACTTCGCCTCGATCGAGTTGGTGCCGACCGTGAAGCGGAACGCGGCGTCCCCGGCGGCCAGCGTCGTGGCCGCCGGCGGGACGGCCCCGTCGACGAGCAGGTCCTGCACCTCGCTGGACCCGGTGACGGCGGTCGCGGCCGTGATGGTCTGCCGACCGGCGACGAGGGTGCCGTCGGTCGGCGAGATCCGCGGAGCGCCGGCCGGTGCGTTGTTGACCCGCACGACGTGCGAGGTCGTCGCGCCCGAGGCCGTGGTCGCGGCGATCCGGTGCCGCCCGTTGCCGAGGGAGCGCGTGTCGAGCTCGGCCTCCAGACCGGTCGTGGAGCCCGGCTGACCGGCGACGAAGAACTGCAGGGTGGCGTGCGTGAGCAGCGACGTGTTCGTGCCGCAGCTGCCGTCACCCATGCTGTAGGTGAACTCGTTGTCCTCGCCGTCAGCGGTCTCGCCGAGCAGCTCCAGGCGCACCTCGGAGACGGCGAAGTCGTCGTTGTTGAGGCCGCACGAGCCGGGGATCGCGCCGGTGAAGATCTCGACGGTGTTGTCGCCGCTGACCAGCGCCTCGTTGGGCACCGGGAGCGTCACGCGCTCGTTGACGGCGTCGGGCAGCTCGATCCGCTGGTCGCCGTTGATGACCACGTAGTTGCCGAAGCGGGCCTCGATCGAGTTGTCGCCGACCTCGAAGGACAGCCGCGAGCTGCCGACGGTCTCGGTGGCAGCGATCCGGTCACCGTCGACGGTGAGCGCGGTGACGTCGTCGCCGGCCGAGGTCGCCTCCGACGACACCGTGACCGTGCCCTCGACGTAGGAACCGTCGGCCGGTGCGAGGGTCGGCGGGGTCGGGGTGTCGTCGCGCAGCGCGCTGCGGCGCTCGTCACGGTCGGGGCCGCCGGGATCCTCGGCCGGGGTGGTCGGTGCGGCGGTCGCCGTACCGGTGCCGGTGGCCAGCGCGAGGGTCGCCAGCGCGGCCAGCGTCGCGACGGCCTGCCGGCGTCGACGCGGGGAGTGCGTCATGCGGTGTCTCCTTGGATCGATGTGCATTGAGGAACGTGGAGGAACGGGGTGGGATCAGCCGAGAAGGGTGACCACGGCGAGCACCGTGATCGCACCGCCGAGCAGCGTGATGCTGACGGCGGCGAGCAGGGGGGCCAGGCGTGTCGCCAGGCCGAGGAGCCGGCGCGAGCCGGCGGCTCGGGTCAGCCAGGCCGAGCCGGCGATGGCCAGGAGGCCGACGCCGTAGAGCACCGTCGCGAGGCCGGCGCCGAAGGCGACCACGAGGACGAGCGCGAAGCCGGCGCGGCCGACGTAGAGGCCGGTGACGAGCACCAGGAACGCCGCCGGCGAGGGAGTCAGTCCGCCGGAGACGCCGAGCAGGACGATGCCGGGACGGCGCCCCGGCGCGGACCGCACAGCCGGCTCGGTCTCGAGCAGCTGGGTCCCGTGGCCGTGCCCGTGACCGTGGCCGTGGCCGTGGCCGTGGCCGTGACCGTCCGCACCACCGTCGGCCCGGAGTCGGCGACGCAGCAACCAGAGACCGGTGGCGACCACGAGCAGGCCGGCGACGACCCGGAGCCCGGCGGTCAGCTGCTCGAGAGAGACCAGGCCGGACAGGGACAGGAACGTCCACGCGACGGCGACGACCAGGACCGAGAGGGTGTGCATCGCCGCGACGGAGCCCGCCATCCAGGCCGCGTCGCGCCGGCGCCCCTCGCTGCCGACGAGGTAGGCGGCGGCCAGGCTCTTGCCGTGGCCCGGTGCGACGGCGTGCAGCGCACCGGCGGCGAAGGCGGTGAGGAGCGCCAGCGGGACGAAGCCGGGCGAGGTCACCAGGTCGGGGAGCCGCTCCCCCAGTGCCTGGGGGCCGAGCATCGGGAGGAGCGTCACGGTCATCGGGTCGGCACACCCTCGCGGCGCCCACGGCGGCGTACGTAGAAGGCGCCACCGACCCCACCGACGACGAGCACGCCGAGCACGGAGCCGAGCTGCACGACGGCGCTGCTGGTGCTGTCGGCGCTGCCCGGCGCGCCGGTGAGCGCCCAGGTGTGCACGGGCTCGTCGGCGTCGTAGACCGCGCGCTGCCCGTCGGGGCCGGTCGCGAGCGTGCGGTACTCGGGGTGCAGGTCGGTGAGCAGGTGTGCCTCGACCACGACCTGCTCCACCTCGGCGAGCGTCCCGCAGTCGAACGAGAGCACCGCTCCGTCCGCGGCCAGGTCGGCGACCGGCAACACCTCTCCCGTGCACGCGACGTCGTCCGCGGTCACGGCCACACGGCTGAGCAGGTAGTCGGTGAAGCCCGGCGCCGCCGCGAGCAGGTCCTCGTCGCCGTCCTCGTGGAGCACCGCACCGTCGAGGAGCACCCGGTCAGCGGGGAGCAGGCCGAGGTGCAGGGCCAGGGCCGTCAGGTCGTCGGTGCCACCGGCCTTCCAGCGCAGCCTCACCTCCCCGACCTCGGTCTCGACGGTGAGGGTCTGCGGGTCGCCGAACGGGTGGGCCGCGGCCGGTGGGGCCACCGACAGGCCGATGGCCAGCAACGACGCGAGCGCCAGGCAAGCGACGAGCAGCGCGGGCACGCGGTGGAGCCGGGCAGGGTCGAGCAGGGGCACGCCGAACGCCCTCCGAGAGCCGGGAAGCGGCACCCGATGTGACCGCACCCCGACCCTGGTGACCTCCGGAGAACGACGAGGCCCCTCCGGTCGACGGGTGGTCGACCGGAGGGTAAAGAGATGGGATCAGGTCGTGCGCGGCACGACCGGTCGCACCGTCACCTCGGGGATCGTGGCGTCGCCGGGCAGGTCGAGCACGTGCACGATCGTGTCGGCGACGGTGCCGGGGGTGATCCAGCGCGACGCGTCGTAGGTGCGGCCCTCCTGCTCGTGGACCTTCTCCTGCATCGGCGTGGCCGTGCGGCTCGGGAACACGCTGGTGACCCGGACGCCGTGCTCGACCTCCTCGGCACGCAGGGAGTCGGCGAAGGCGCGCAGACCGAACTTGGAGGCCGCGTAGGCCGACCAGTCGGCGTTGGCGCTCAGCCCCGCGGACGAGTTGACGAACACGAACAGACCGCGGGCCCGGCGCACGGCGGGCAGCAGCAGGCGCGTCAGCACCATCGGGGAGACCAGGTTGATGTTGAGCTGACGGCTCAGCGCACCCAGCTCGAGGTCGGCCACCGGAGCCAGGTCGACGGCACCGGCCGACATCACCACCGAGTCGAGGCGCTCGGGCAGCGGTTCGTTGGTGTCGCGCACCAGCACGGGTGCGACCAGGTCGCACACGAGCGTGGTGGCACCCGCCCACCGGGCGCGCATGTCGGCGGCCCGCTACTCGGAGCGCGCGACGAGCACGAGGTCGTCCCCGCGCTCGTGCAACCGGTCCGCGACGGCCTGGCCGATGCCGGACCCGGCACCGGTGAGCAGGTGGGTCGGCATCAGCGCGTGAAGACGATCTTGCCGAACACGTCACCGCCGGCCATCGCCTCGAAGCCCTCACGGGCGTCGGTGAGCGCGATCTCGCGGTCGATGAGCGGCTTGGTGCCGGTCGCGTCGAGCAGGCTGACCAGCGAGGCGAGCTCGTCACGGGTGCCCATGGTCGAGCCCACGACCGAGAGCTGCAGGAAGAAGATGCGGGTGAGCTCGGCGTCGTCGAGCTTGGGTCCCGAGGTCGTCCCGCTGATCACGATGGTGCCGCCGGGGCGCAGGGCCCGGATCGAGTGGGACCAGGTGGCGCGTCCGACGGTCTCCATCACGGCGTCGACCTTGACCGGCAGCCGGGCGCCGGACTCGAACACCTCGTGGGCGCCGATCTCGAGCGCCTTGGCCCGCTTGGCCTCGTCGCGGCTCGTGGCGAGCACCTTGAGACCGGCCGCGCGCGCCAGGATGATGCAGGCGGTCGAGACGCCACCGCCGGCACCCTGGACGAGCACCGTGTCACCGGCCTTGAGGCCGCCGCGGGTGAAGAGCATGCGGTACGCCGTCAGCCAGGCGGTCGGCAGGCAGGCCGCCTCGGCGAACGACAGCGAGGCCGGCTTGGGCACGACGTTGCGGCGCGGGACGACGACCTTGTCGGCCAGCGTGCCCTGGTGGCGCTCGGAGAGCAGCGACCGCTTGGGGTCGAAGGTCTCGTCACCGCGCCAGGCCGGGTCGCTGATCACGGCGTGGACGACGACCTCGTTGCCGTCCTCGTCGAGGCCGGCCGCGTCGCAGCCGAGGATCATCGGCAGCTGCTCCTGCTTGAGGCCGACACCCCGCAGCGACCACACGTCGTGGTGGTTGAGCGAGGCGGCCTTGACGGTGACCGTGGTCCACCCGTCGGGGGCGACCGGGTCGGGGCGCTCGCCCAGGACCAGGCCGTCGAGCGGCGACTCGGGCGAGAAGGACTCTGCGTAGACGGCGAACATGGTGCGACAGTATCCGCGTCACGTTCGCGCAACCTGGGAGGTCTACGGTGGAAGACATGGACCAGCCGTACGTCGTCGTCCTCTTCGGCGCCACCGGCGACCTGGCCCGGCGCAAGCTGCTGCCAGGACTGCTCCGCCTCTTCGAGGCCAGGCTGCTCTCCGACTGCCGGGTCATCGGCACCTCCCTCGAGGAGCTCGACGGGCCGGCCTTCGACGCCCTGGCCCGCACCGCGTGCGAGGAGTTCGGCAAGGGCGACATCACCGACGAGCGGTGGAGCCACTTCTCCAAGCGGCTGCACTACGTGCCGACCGGGGCCGGCCCCGACGCCCTGGCCTCCGCGGTCAAGGAGTGCGAGGCCGACCTGGCCGCTGCCACGGGCCTCGAGGTCGGCCGGCTGCACTACCTCAGCGTGCCGCCCAAGGCCGCGCTCGACGTCATCCACCAGCTCGACGACGCCGGCCTGGTCGAACGGGCGAAGGTCATCATGGAGAAGCCCTTCGGCACCGACCTGGCCTCGGCCAAGAAGCTCAACGACGAGGTGCACCAGGTCTTCGACGAGGACCAGGTCTTCCGCATCGACCACTTCCTGGGCAAGGAGGCCGCCCAGAACATCCTGGCCTTCCGCTTCGCCAACGGCCTCTTCGAGCCCATCTGGAACAGAAACTTCATCGACCACGTCCAGATCGACGTGCCCGAGACCCTCGGTCTCGAGGGCCGCACCAAGTTCTACGAGTCCACCGGCGCCTATCGCGACATGGTCGTGACCCACCTGATGCAGGTGCTCGCCTTCATGGCCATGGAGCCACCCACCACGCTGGCTCCCGGACCGATCGGCGAGGAGAAGCTCAAGGTCTTCCGCTCGATGCGCCCGATCGAGCCGCACAACGTCGTCCGCGGCCAGTACCAGGGCTACCGCGGCAAGGAGCAGGTCGCCGACGACTCCGACACCGACACCTTCGTGGCGCTCAAGGTCGAGATCGACAACTGGCGCTGGGCCGGGGTGCCGTTCTACCTCCGCACGGGCAAGAAGCTCGCCGAGGGCGCCCGGATCATCTCGATCGCGTTCAAGGAGCCGCCGTTGTCGATGTTCCCGGCCGGCTCCAACGCCGGGACCCAGGGACCCGACCACCTCACCTTCGACCTGGCCGACCAGTCGCGGATGTCGCTGTCCTTCTACGGCAAGCGGCCCGGGCCGGGCATGAAGCTCGAGAAGCTCTCGATGCAGTTCGCCACGGTCGACACCACCAGCACCGGTCTGGTGCTCGAGGCCTACGAGCGGCTGATCCACGACGCGATGCGCGGCGACCACACGCTCTTCACCTCAGCCGCGGGCATCGAGACGCTCTGGGAGAAGTCGCAGATGCTGCTCGACAACCCGCCGCCGGTCCGCGGCTACGCCCCCGACTCCTGGGGCCCCAACGCGATCCACCAGCTGATCGCACCTCACGCCTGGCGCCTGCCGTTCGAACGCGGCTGGCGCGACCGCAACACGAGCACCGGCCCGTAGCCGCTCAGGGCACCAGGAGCGGCAGCAGGTCGCGTGCGACGTCGGCGGACCGCACGCGGTCGTCGGCGCGGACGCTGAGCCCGAAGGTGCCGCCCGGCGCCGCGACGTAGACGTCGACCGAGTCGACCTCCTCCTTCTGCACGACGTAGGCCGCGAGCAGGCCGTCGACGTCGAGCTCCTCGACGTCGGAGCCCGTCGACCGCTGCAGCCCGACGACGGCCTCGAGCGGCGCCGTGCGGTCGAGGTCGAACATGGTGACGTCGATGCCCGTGCCGGTGTAGGCGCACTGGGCCGAGTCGCTGCCCAGGGTCTGTCGCTCGGCCTCGACCGGCCCGCCGACCACCGAGGCGACCTCGTCACCGGTGAGCACGTCGCACGGGTGCTCGGTCAGGCCCACACCCGGGTCGTCGGAGGTGCCGCCGAGCAGGATCGTCAGCGCGGCGACGGCGACCCGGCCCTCCTCGGCGCTCGTCGGGCCCGAGCCGTAGACCGTGTAGCTGCCCGAGTCGGTGGCTGCGACCAGCGACGTCGTCGTGCTGCCGTACGA
This sequence comes from Sphingomonas paucimobilis, assembly GCA_943371595.1. Lineage (GTDB taxonomy): Bacteria > Actinomycetota > Actinomycetes > Propionibacteriales > Nocardioidaceae > Nocardioides. Next base: position 3,925 of record CALRVO020000058.1, on the reverse strand, counting down.
CGTGTCGCGCACCAGCGCGGCCGCGTCGGTGCCGGGCACGTCGACCTCCTCGGTCTCGATCTCCGACTCGGGCAGCGCCGCCTCCTCGACGAGCTCCTCGATGCTGCTGCTGCCCGCCATCGCGACGACGGCGACCACCGGGGTCCCGTCGCCGACGAAGGTGCAGGTCACCACGCCCGCGAACGACTTCTCCGGCTCGTGGGTCACCGCGACCCCGGTCAGGCGCTCGACGTCGGCGTCGGTCAGGTCGCCGCAGGCACGGACCGGACGGTCACCGCTGGACCCGCTCGATCCGCCCGGTCCGTCCTCGCCGGTGTCGCCGCCGCAGGCGGCGAGGACGAGCACCGCCATGGTGGCCAGGACCGTGCGGGCAGGGGCCGGTACGCGAGGCATGGGCGCACCCTGCCCACGAGGCGGCAGGTCAACCGCCCCGGCCTCGGGCTCAGGCGCGCGCGACCCCGTCGGCCCGCGCGGCCGCGGCCACGGCGCTGGAGACCGCGGGCCCGACCCGCGGGTCGAACGGCGAGGGGATGATGTAGGTCTCGGACAGGTCGTCGCCGACCAGCTCGGCCAGGGCGTTGGCCGCAGCGAGCTTCATGCCCTCGGTGATGGCGGTGGCGTGCACGTCGAAGGCGCCGCGGAAGATGCCGGGGAACGCGAGCACGTTGTTGATCTGGTTGGGGAAGTCGGAGCGGCCGGTGGCCACGACCCGGGCGTACTTGTGGGCCACGTCGGGGTGCACCTCGGGCGTGGGGTTGGCCATCGCGAAGATGATCGACTCCGGTGCCATCCGCGCGATGTCCTCCTCGGGGATGGTGCCGCCGGACACACCGAGGTAGACGTCGGCGCCGTCGAGGGCGTCGGCCAGCGAGCCCGAGCGGCCCGACCGGTCCGCGGTGATCTCGGCGAGCGCCTTCTTGACCGGCGTCAGGTCGCTGCGCCCGGAGTGGACGACGCCCTTGCGGTCGGTGACGGCGAGGTCGGTGATGCCGGCCTCGATGAGGATCTTGGCGATCGCGACACCGGCGGCACCGGCCCCGGAGATCACGACCCGGGTGGTGGAGGGCTCGCGGCCGGTGAGGGCGAGCGCGTTCTTGAGCGCCGCCAGCGCCACGACGGCGGTGCCGTGCTGGTCGTCGTGGAAGACCGGGATGTCGAGGCGCTCCTTGAGCCGGTCCTCGATCTCGAAGCACCGCGGGGCCGAGATGTCCTCGAGGTTGACGCCGCCGAAGCTCGGGGCCAGGCGGACCACCGTCTCGATGATCTCCTCGGTGTCGGTGGTGTCGAGGCAGATCGGGACGCCGTCGACGCCACCGAACTGCTTGAACAGCACGGCCTTGCCCTCCATGACCGGCATCGCGGCCGCGGGCCCGATGTCACCGAGCCCGAGGACGGCGGTGCCGTCGGTCACGATCGCCACGACGTTGGGGACCCAGGTGTAGTGCTGGGTCAGCGACGGGTCGGCCGCGATGGCCTCGCAGACGAGCGCCACACCCGGGGTGTAGGCCAGGGAGAGAGCGTCCTTGCCGTCGAGCGCGACCGTGGGGACGGTCTGCATCTTGCCGCCGGCGTGCAGGTCGAAGACGGGGTCACCCGCGCGGGGGTGCTGGGGGGCCTCGGGGGTCGTCTCAGGGGTCGTGTCAGCCACGGTCGCCGATACTTCCACACAGCGATCCACCCCACCGGGGCGTCTCGGGAGAGACCTCTCACACCCGCCGTCACACCCGCCGTCACACCCGCCGTCACACCCGCCGTGGTCGCGGCCAGAGCCGCCAGCGGACGACGCCGAGGACGTCGCGGTCCGGCACGGGCCCGCGGGCGCGCGAGTCGGCCCGCCCCTCGTCGGCGTTGTCGCTGAGCAGCCACCACCCGGGAGCGCCCGTCCTCGTCGTACGACGCTGCGCGGCGCGCTTGACCACGACGGTGCCGTCGGCGAAGCGGGCCACCACCACCTGGTCCGGGTGCGGCACGACGCCGTAGCGGACCAGGAGCCGGTCGCCGTCGCGCAGTCCCGGCAGCATCGAGCGACCACGCACGACCGCCACCCCCAGGGGTCTGGCTCTGCGACGACTCACGCGGAGTAGTGTCGCAAGGGCCGTCCCACCCCCGTTCGAGAGGAACCACATGCTCTCCCGCTTCTTCGCTCCCACCATCGAGGTCCAGGCCCACTGCGACCTGCCGTGCGGCGTCTACGACCCCGCCCAGGCCCGCATCGAGGCCGAGTCGATCAAGGGCATCATCGCCAAGGTCGCCGACAACGACGACCCCGACTTCCGCACCCGCGCGATCCTGATCAAGGAGCAGCGCGCCGAGATGGTCAAGCACCACCTGTGGGTGCTGTGGACCGACTACTTCAAGCCGCCGCACTTCGAGAAGTACCCCCAGCTGCACGTGCTGGTCAACGAGGCCACCAAGCTCGCCGGTGCCTCGGGCGCCAAGGGTGCGCTCGACGCCGACGTCGCCGACCAGCTGCTGGCCAGGATCGACGAGATCGCCGAGATCTTCTGGGAGACCAAGAAGGCCTGAGCGTGACCGGCCGCACCACGCGGCCAGACCCCGGTGGGCGCCCCTCGATCCGAGGTGGCGCCCATCTGTCGTCCGGGACCGACCCGGCCCGGGGCGGTGCGGCGGATCAGCTGCCCCGGGCGATCGCGACCAGGTCGCGTGCGGGCCCTGCCGGCGGTTGCCCTGCGCCCACCCAGATCGCGCGGAACCTGCGGCGCAGGTCGAGCTCGGTCGGTACGGCGACGAGGTGGCCCGACTCGAGGTCGCGGGCCACGACGCGGGTGCTGAGGAAGGCCGGGGCGCTGCCGGCCAGGACGGCCCCGCGCACCGCGGCGGTGGTGGTCAGCTCGACGACGGGTGCGTGCGCCGTCAACCCGGCCGCGGCCAGGGACCGCTCGACGACCTCGCGCGTGCCGGACCCGGGCTCGCGCCCGGTCAGCGCCATGCCCGCGACCTCCTCGGCCGGGATCGGGCGGCGCCGGCGGGTCAGCGGGTCGCCGGCGGCGACCACGAGGACCAGCTCGTCCTCGGCCACGGTCGTCGAGCGCACGTGGCGGGGTGCGTCCACCCCCTCCACGAAGCCGAGGTGGGCGCTGCCGTCGGTCACCGCGTCGACGACCTGGTGGCTGTTGCCGGCGGTCAGGCTCACCGACGTCGGGACGCCGTCGCCCTGACGGAGCTGGCGCTGCCGCAGCTGCACCAGCCAGCGGGGCACGAGGCTGTCCGCCACGGTCATGCTCGCCCACACCGACAGGCCGCGCGAGCGCTCGCCGCGCAGTCCCTCGATCGCCGTCTCGATCTCGTCGGTCAGCTCGATCAGCCGCGCCGCCCACTCGCTGACCACGACGCCCGACGGCGTGAGCTCCGAGCCGCGCGGACCCCGGCGCACGAGCGTGAGACCGGTCTGGGCCTCGATCCCCCGCAACCGCTCGGACGCGGCCTGCTGGGAGACCCCGGCCTCCCGCGCGGCCGCGCCGATGCTGCCGGTGCGGCCGATCGTCAGCAGCAACCGCAGCCCGGGCAGGTCGGGCACGCGCGAGGAGGACACAGGGGAAGCCTACGACCTGGCCACAGGCCAGCCTTGTGGGAGCACAGGTTCAACGCGTCTACTGCGTGCCGCCGGCCCGGCCCAGGCTGGAGCCATGACCTCCCTGGCGACCGACGTCCCCCCGAGCCGCCTCCCCCGCGACGTCCGCGGACCGGCGCTCGGGCACGTCGGGCCCAACTGGTTCGCCACGGTCATGGGCACGGGCATCGTCGCCAACGCCGCCGCGACCCTCCCGGTCGACTCGCCCACCCTGCTCGCCTTCGCCCGCGGGGTCTGGGTCCTCGACGTCGCGCTCCTCGTCGTGGTCGCGGTCGCGACCGCCCTGCACTGGCACCACCACCCGGCGGTGGCGCGGGGCCACCTCGAGGACCC
>CALRVO020000057.1:0-12509 GCA_943371595.1 Sphingomonas paucimobilis | reverse complement strand
ACCATCGGCAAGAAGGACCAGCAGGGCATCCCGCTGATGAACCACCTGGCCGCCAAGGGCTGGGTCTGCGTGGCGATCAACTACCGGCTCGCGCCGCGCGACCCGTTCCCCGCGCACGTGATCGACGTCAAGCAGGCCATCGCGTGGATCAAGGAGCACATCGCCCACTACGGCGGCGACCCGTCGTACGTCGCCATCACCGGCGGGTCGGCCGGCGGCCACCTGGCCGCCCTCGCCGCGCTGACCGCGGGCGACACCGACTGGCAGCCGGGCTTCGAGGACGCCGACACCTCGGTCGCCTGCGCGGTCCCCCACTACGGCGTCTACGACTTCGCCGGCTCGACCGGGCTGCGGTCCGCCGAGGTCATGCGCGACGGCTTCCTGGCCCCCAAGGTGCTGCAGAAGCGGTGGTCGCAGGACCCCGAGGCCTTCGAGGCGGCGTCACCGCTGCTGCGGATCGATCGCGACGCCCCCGACTTCTTCGTGCTGCACGGCGCCCACGACAGTCTCGTCGACGTCGCGCAGGCGCGGCTCTTCGTCGACAGGCTGCGCGGGGTCTCCGACTCCTCCGTCGTCTACGCCGAGCTGCCCGGCGCCCAGCACGCCTTCGACGTCTTCCCCTCGATCCGCTCCTCGCACGTCGTCCGCGCGATCGACCGCTACCTGCACTGGCACTGGAACACCTGGCGCGCCGGGCTCGACCACGACGACCAGGTCAGCGACCCGGTCGCCCGCTGACCCCGCCCACCTGCGTGGTCAACGCCGCGACGCGCCGCGCCCGCGTCTCCTCGCGTCGCGCCGACTCCACCGGCACGAGCAGGCGCCGACGGGTGGCCGCGGACAGCGACTCCCAGCGCCCGGCCAGGTCGGCGTCGGCCAGGGCGGCCGCCACGTCCGGCGGCACCGGCACGACGTCGGGGTCGACCGGGCCCAGGACGCAGCGGACGGGCTCGCCGGCCGCGGCACCCAGGCGGTGCAGCAGCGACGCACCGGCCCACACGAAGGACCCCTCGACGTGTGGAGCGCCGGCCAGCCCGAGGTTGACCGCGACGCCGTCGATCGTCCCGGCCACCCGCCGGGTGCCCTCGACGCGCGCGTCGTCGACCAGGGCCTCGGGCACCCGGATGATCGTGTAGCGGCTGCGCCCCCACTCCAGCGGCTCGACCACCGCGTCGAAGGTGTGCACCGGTTCAACCCCGCGGCAGGCCGAGGATCCGCTCGCCAGCGACGTTGCGCATGATCTGGGTCGTGCCGCCGGCGATCGACAGGCAACGGGTGTTGAGCATCTCCCAGGTCGCAGCGGCCACCTCGTCGTCGTCGGCAGCGGCGAGCACCCGGTCGCCGAGCAGGCGTACGACGAGCTCGGAGCCGTCCTGCCGGTTGCGGACGCCGAGCAGCTTGGCGACCGACGACTCCGCACCGGGGCCCTGCCCGCCGAGCGAGCGCAGCACGGTGCGCACGCCGAGCAGCGCGCAGACCGTGGACAGCGCGACCGAGCGACCGACCGCGACCCGCTGGGCCACGGTGAGCCCACCGTCGGCGGCCAGGGCGACCGCGCGCTCGGTGCTCTTGTCGAGCCGGGAGGTCGCCATCGCGACCCGCTCGTTGGCCAGGGTCGTGCGGGCCAGGCGCCAGCCGTCGGTGGGACCGGCCACGAGGCAGTCGTCGGGCACGAAGACGTCGTCGAGGAAGACCTCGTTGAAGAGCGCCTCACCGGTGATCTCCCGTAGCGGCCGCACCTCGATGCCGTCGCGCCTCATGTCGACCAGGAAGTAGCCGATGCCCTGGTGGGGCTTGGTGTGCTGGGTGTCGGGGTCGGTGCGGGCCAGGCAGATGGCCCAGTCGGCGCGGTCGGCGACCGAGGTCCAGACCTTCTGCCCGTCGAGGCGCCAGCCGCCGTCGACCTTGGTCGCCCGGGTGCGCAGCGAGGCCAGGTCGGAACCGGAGCCGGGCTCGGAGAACAGCTGGCACCACACCAGCTCGCCGAGCAGGGACGGCGTCACGAACCGCTCGCGCTGGGCGTCGGTGCCGTGCTCGAGGATCGTGGGCAGCGCCCACCCGGCGATGACGATGTCGGGGCGCGTGACGCCCGCACGGGCGAGCTCCTGGTCGATGACGACCTGGGTGACGGCGTCGGCGGCCAGGCCGGCCGGGGCGGGCCAGTGCGGGGTGAGGTAGCCGGTCTCGACGAGCGCGCGGCGGGTGTCGGCGGCCGCCGCGATGGTCGCGACGGTCGCGCGCACCTGCGGGCGCACGGCGTCGTCGCGACCCTCCAGGTCGACCTCCACCTGGCGGCGGGTGCCGTCGACCGCCCGCTGGGTCAGCCGCAGCGCCGCGTCGTCGCTGTCGCCGACCAGTGCCCGCAGCGCGAGGGCGCGGCGCAGGTAGAGGTGGGCGTCGTGCTCGAAGGTGAAGCCGATGCCGCCGAGCACCTGGATGCACGACTTGGCCACCTCGACGGCCCCGTCGAAGGCCGTCACGAGGGCCACGTCGGCGGCGAACGCCCACTGCTCGTCGTCGGACCCGGTGGCCGCGCCGGCGACGTCCCACGCCGCGGCGGTGACGGCCTCGGCGGTCTCGAGCATCTCGGCGCACAGGTGCTTGATGGCCTGGAAGGCGCCGATCGGCTTGCCGAACTGCTCGCGCACCTTGGCGTGCTCGACCGCGGTCGCCAGGCACCAGCGGGCGACCCCGCTGGCCTCCGCCGCGGCGTACGTCGTCAGCGTGCGGCGCACGAGGTCGGTCGTGAGGCCCTCGGCGGGCGTCGCGCCGGCCAGGTCGGTGGTGGCGACCGAGAACCGACGGGTCAGGTCGAGGCCGGCGGACGTCGTCGCCGTGACCGCGGCCGCCTCGACCACCCACCACGCGCCCTCGGCGTCGGGCAGCAGGACGTGGGTCGCGCCGGGCAGGTCGAGGACCACGCGCAGGTCGGGGTCGAGCGCGAGGGCGACCCGGTCGTCGCGGCCCAGCAGCGCCGCGGTCACGGCGGCGGAGAGCAGCGGACCGGGCACCAGCGCGCGGGCGCAGGCCTCGAGGGCGACCGCCACGTCGAGCGGCGACCCTCCCCCGCCGCCGGCCGACTCGGGCAGGCCGATCGTGGCCACGCCCATCTCGCCGACGGCCTTCCAGGTCTCGTCGAACGCGGCCTCCGCGTCCCCCTCCACGAGCCGGGCGGCCTCGATGCCGCCCAGCGACGCCGCCCAGCCGCGCAGGCTCGTCGCCAGCTCGACGTGCTCGTCGGTGATCCCGATCGACATCTCCACCCCTGAAACTAGAACGTGTTACAGATTCTAGCCGAGGTCGGCCGCGACCGACCCCTCGTCCGGCACTAGGGTCACGGCGTGCCCGACATGCCCACCGAGATGCCCGCCGACCTGCTCGCCCACGCCCTGGCCGCCAAGGGCTTCATGCCCGAGGACGAGGGCGCGCTGCTGTTCCGCCACGCCGCCGAGCGGGCGGCCGCCGGGCCGCTGCTCGAGGTCGGCACCTACTGCGGCAAGTCCGCGATCTACCTCGGCGCCGCCGCTCAGCCGGTCGGCGGCACCGTCTTCACCGTCGACCACCACCGCGGCTCGGAGGAGAACCAGGCCGGATGGGAGCACCACGACCCGACCCTCGTCGACGACAAGACCGGCCTGATGGACACGCTGCCGGTCTTCCGGCGCACCCTGCAGGCCGCTGGCCTCGAGGACACCGTCGTCGCCGTCGTCGGACGCAGCACCACCGTGAGTCGGCACTGGCGCACGCCGCTGAGCCTGCTCTTCATCGACGGCGGGCACGCCGAGGAGCACGCGCAGAACGACTACGCCGGCTGGGCGCCCTGGGTGATGCCGGGCGGCCTGCTCGTCATCCACGACGTCTTCCCCGACCCCGCCGACGGCGGCCAGCCGCCCTACCACGTGTTTCTGCGCGCGCTGCGCAGCGGCGCCTTCGCCGAGCTGGAGACCGTCGGTTCGATGCGGGTGCTGCGTCGTACGACGGGCGACGCGGGCCACCCCGTCGGCTGACCTCGGCCTCGATCAGCCGGGGACGCGCTCGCTCTCGCAGCCGCACTCGAGCGCGAGCTCGGCGAAGTGGGGGGCCAGCGAGGTGCCGCGCATGATGCCCGACCCCGGGGAGCTGTGGCCGTAGGTCTCCCCCAGGGCGTCGACGGCCAGGATCATCGCCGCCGCGGTGTACGTCGTGTGCTCGACGGGCCAGTAGACGTCGCTGGGCTCGTCGGGCTTGCTCGCGGGGGTCGCGTAGACCCAGCCGGTCCAGTAGGCGCCGCCCTCGCCGCGGGTGTGCTGCATGTCGGCGAGCAGGGTCAGCGCGCGCTTGTGGTCACCGATGCTGTCGAGCGCCATGGCCAGCTCGCACGTCTCGGCACCGGTCACCCACGGGTTGGTGTCGACGCAGTGGATGCCGAGGCCGGGCACGACGAAGTCGTCCCAGCGCGGCGCCAGCAGGTCGAGGGCGGCCTGGCCGCGGACGGCACCCCCGAGCACCGGGTAGTACCAGTCCATCGAGTAGGTCGACTTGTCCTCGAACCGGTCGCGGTGCTCCCGGATCGCGTGGCCCAGGCGGCCGCCGGCCAGCTCCCACTCGGGCTGGGGGTCGTCGAGCAGCTCGGCGAGCGCGACGCCGGCGCGCAGCGACTGGTAGATCGACGAGGACCCGGCGAGCAGGCAGAAGTCCTCGGTCGGGGTCCAGTTGATGCCGCCGAAGGCGACCTGCTGGGCGACGACCCAGTCGAGCCCGGCGCGCACGGCGGGCCAGTGGCGCATGACGTAGCCGATGTCGTGGCGCACCAGCCAGTGGTGCCAGAGGCCGACCGCGAAGTAGGCGCTCATGTTGACCTCGCCGCGAGGGTCGTCGACCTCGCCGCCGACGATCTTCATCGGCCACGAGCCGTCGGCGCGCTGCATGGTGGGCACCCAGTCGAGGGCGCGCTCGGCGGCCTCGACCTGACCACCGACGAGCAGGGCCATGGCGGCCTCGACGTGGTTCCAGATGTCGACGTGCTCGCCGGGGGTCCACGGGATCGCGCCGCAGGGCTCCTGCATGGCGGCGATCGACGCTGCGGTCTCGGCCAGCTGGGCGGCGCTGACGACGCCGGTGACGTAGGGCAGCGGCTCAGGCATCGGTGACCGTGGTGTCGGGCGTCGTGTCGGGCTTGCGGAAGTAGAGCACCATCGACTTGCCGATGAGCGGGTCGAGCACCTTGCCGGCGTACTGCAGGGCCTTGGGCTGCTTCATGATCTCCCACACGAGCAGCTTGTGGTAGGCGCGAGCGGCGGGGTGGTCGTCGTTGGTGACCCCGACCGCGCACTTGATCCACCAGTAGGGCGTGTGCAGGCCGTGGGCGTAGCCCTTGCCCTCGAAGATCATCGCGTCGCCCGGCGTGCCGTCGTTGAACCGGCCGGCCTTGGTGACCTTGTCGATCAGCTCGTGGTCGGTGTAGATGCGGATGTGACCACCCTCGGCGTGGTGGTAGTCGTCGGAGAGCTTCCAGTTGACGACCTCGGGCAGCCAGCGCGGCACCGAGACGGCCAGGGTGCCGCCGGGGCGCAGGACGCGGACGAGCTCCTTGATCGCGTCGACGTCGGCGTGGATGTGCTCGAGCACCTCGGCGGCCACGATGCGGTCGAACTCGCCGTCGGCGAAGGGCAGGGACAGGGCGTCGCCCTGCTTGATGTCGGCCTCGGCGCCCTCGGGCACCTCGCCGGCCTCCTTCATCGCGCCGAACAGCTCGAGGACGCCGGCCAGCTCGTCGGCGTCCATGTCGAAGGCGACGACGTCGGCACCGCGGCGGTACATCTCGAAGGCGTGCCGTCCGGCGCCGCAGCCCATGTCGAGCACGCGGTCGCCCGGGGTCAGGCCGAGGCGGTCGAAGTCAACGGTCAGCATGTGGGTCAGCCCTCCTGGTTCTTCTCGCGGCGGAAGTCCGCGATCACGTCGTCGTAGGCCGCGGCGACCTTGACGGCCACCGCACGCCAGCTGAACAGCTCCTGGACGCGCCGGCGTCCGGCCTCGCCCATGCGGGCCCGGCGCTCGGGGTCGTCGAGCAGCGCGGCGATCGCCGTCTTGAGCTCCTCGACGTCGCCGGGGGTGACCAGGTCGGCGCACTCGCCGTCGGGGCCGACGACCTCGGGGATCGCGCCCGCGCGCGAGACGACCAGCGGCGTGGCGCAGGCCATCAGCTCGGCGGTCGGCAGCGAGAAGCCCTCGTAGAGAGACGGCACGCACGCGAGCTCGGCCGAGCCCATCAGGCCGACGAGCTCGGCGTCGGAGATGCCGTGCACGAACCGCACGTGGGGGCCGACGCCGAGTCGCTCGATGAGCTTCTCCGTACGCCCGCCCGGCGAGGGCTTGGTGACCAGGACGAGCTCGACGTCGCGCTCGGTACGCAGCTTGGCGAAGGCCTCGAGCAGGGTCGCGATGCCCTTCATCGGGGCGTCGGCGCTGGCCATCGCCATGATCCGGCCGGGCACGCGCGGCGCGGTCACGGGGTCGGGCGGCACGAACATGTCGTCGACGCCGAGCAGGATCGTCTGCATCCGGGCGGGGTCGACCCCGAAGTCCTTCGCGATGTCGCGGCGCGAGGTCTCCGACGGCGTGAGGATCATCCGGGCCTTGCGCGCGACCTTGCCCTGCATCGCGACGAAGCCGTACCAGCGACGCAGCGTCAGCTGGCGCCACGGGTTGCGGGTCTGGGCCAGGTCGATGCGGCGGTCGTAGGTGATGGGGTGGTGGATCGTGGTGATCAGCGGCAGGCCGTAGCCCTCGATGTCGAGCATGCCGGTGCCGAGCACCTGGTTGTCGTGGGCGATGTCGAACTCGCCGGCCCGCTCCTTCAGGATCCGGCTGATCCGCTTGGAGAACGTGCGGGGCTCGGGGAAGCCGGCCAGGCACATCGTCGCGAACTCCTCGACGTCGACGAGGTCGCGGAACTCGCGCAGCCCGGGCACCCGGAACGGGTCGGGCTCGCGGTAGAGGTCGAGGCTGGGCACCTTGGTCAGCACGACACCCTCGTCGAGGACGGGGTAGGGCTGGCCCGAGAACACCTCGACCTCGTGGCCCAGGGCCACCAGCTCGCGGCTCAGGTGGCGCAGGTAGATTCCCTGTCCGCCGCAGTGTGGCTTGCTGCGGTAGGACAGCATGGCGATGCGCATATGCGGCTCGACCCTCCGGTACTGGGTACGACACTGGGCCGCACGATGTAGAACGTGTTCCTATTATGGCCCACCTGGCGATAGCCTAGTGGGGCAGATCAGACAACGAGCAGCCGTCCCCGGCGCATTCCCGGTTCAACGATGATGCGCGAGTGCCGTGGGCGACCCTGATGACCATGGGGGTCCCGATGAGCACGACCAACTCCCTGACCGCGGACGACCTCGGTTCCGCGGCCCAGCGCGAGCGGCGCAAACGCATCCTCGACGCGACCTACACCCTGGCGCGCGAGGGTGGCTTCGACGCCGTCCAGATGCGCGCCGTGGCCGACTCCGCCGAGGTCGCGCTCGGCACGCTCTACCGCTACTTCCCGTCTAAGATCCACCTGCTCGTCTCGGCCCTGGCGCGCGAGTTCGAGCGCAACGAGGCGGCCTTCCGGGCGATGGAGATCCCCGGTGACAGCGCCGCCGAGCGCGTCATCTTCGTCATGAAGCGCACCACCCGCGGTCTGCAGGGCGACCCCAAGCTCACCGAGGCGCTGACCCGCGCGTTCATGTTCGCCGACGCCTCGGTCGCCGCCGAGATCCACACCGTCGGCATGCTGCTGACCTCGATGCTCACCCGGGCCATGCACCCCGACGACGCCCACGAGCCCACCGACCAGGACGTCGCCATCGCCCGCGTCATCGGCGACGTCTGGCTCTCCGCCCTCGTCGCCTGGGTCACCGGCCGCTCCACCGCCGCCGAGACCGGCGCCCACCTCGAGACCGCCGTCGGGCTGTTGCTGCGCGACTGACCGGTCCCACGGGTCGCACCTGTCCCAGGATTCACCGGCCGGCCGGTGAATGCCTGACTGGGACGCTGAGATTTTGTCGTCCCGGTCGGGCTTTCGTCGTCCCGGTCTTGCGTGATCGCAGAAGCCGGGGCGCCGCACCCTCGTGCGCGGTCGTGCCGAACCCGCTCGCGATTCACGCTCCTGTCCACAGGCGGAAAAGTGCCGCTGGTCGTCGCGGCGTACGACCGCGCACCCTCCACGGCATGATTGAACACTTCCTGGACCCCAGAGGCACCCTGCTCCGCCGAGACGTCATCGCGGCCGGCTTCGACGACACCCTGATCACACGGGCCTGCAAGGACAAGCTCATCTTCCGGATCCACCACGGTGGCTACTGCCGCTTCGACATCTGGGAGCAGGCGGACCGGGCAGAGCGCCATCGGCTGCGATCCCATGTCGTCCAGCGGTTGTACGGCGACGATGTGGCTCGCTCCCACGTCTCGGCCTTGCTCGAGCTCGGGGGCCCGGACTGGGGCATCGACCTCTCCAAGGTGCACCTGACCAACCTCAACGGCATCGGCGAGCGCACGCAGTCGTCGATCGTCCACCACCGAGGGCTGACGCTGGTCGACGACCTCACGCGCAAGAACGGCACCTGGCTCACCGCACCTGCGCGGACGGTCCTGGACACGGCCGCCCTCGCTGGCCGGGATCCGGCCGTGGCGGTGCTCGACTGGGCACAGTCGAGTGGTCACGCGAGCCGGGAGCAGCTGGAGCACGGCATCGAGCGCATGTCCCGTTGGCACGACGTGGCCGGGCTGCGCTACAAGCTGCGACTGAGCAACGGCCTCTCCCAGTCGTTGCTCGAGACGCGTGGTCATCTCCTGTGCCGGGACCGGGGCATCCCGATGTTCGAGCCGCAGTACGAGGTCTTCCACCCCAGCGGGGGCCTGGCAGCACGCCTCGACGGCGCTTGGCCGGCATACCGACGGTGGATCGAGTTCGACGGCTTCATCAAGTACCTCAAGCTGCGGCGACCGGGCGAGACGATCGAGCAGTGCATCCTGCGCGAGAAGAGGCGTGAGGACCTCGTCCGACGGCTCACCAGCTGGCAACCGATCCGTGTCATCTGGTCCGAAATCGAGCGACCGGTCGAGACCGGCGACGCGATCCTGGAGTTCCTGCTGAGGGCGGACGCCGCGTAGTAGTCAGGTCGCCAGCGGGACGCTGAAACACCGACCGGGACGATGATATTTCAGCGGCCCGGTCAGGGATTCACCGGCCGGCCGGTGAATCCTGGGACCTGTGTGACGCCTGAAGCGACCTCGATGTGGCTGCGGCCTACAGGAACTCGGCCGTCGACCCGCCCAGCTCGATGGGGGGCAGGCCGAGCTTGCGGTGGTCCCAGGAGCGGGTGCGGTCGGCGTCGAGGCGGACGACGACGCGGTTCTTGGCCATGAGCTCGACGAACGGCTTGAGCTCCTCGGTGTAGGGGGCGTTGTAGCGCTCGAAGATCTGCACGCACACGTCCCAGACGACGTCGGGGTCCTCGATCACCACGCCGGTGCCCTCCAGGGCGACGCCGCGCAGCTGGTCGTAGGTCTCGCCGGCCTCGACGAGGAAGCTCATCCGGGGGTCGCGGCGCAGGTTGACGACCTTCTGCGACTTGCTCTTGGTCTCGATCCAGACGTGGCCGTCGTGCCAGGCGTACCACATGGCGACGAGGTTGACCTGGCCGTTCTTGCCCACCGTGGCGACGGTCGAGGACCGTGACTGGGTGAGGAAGGTGTCGACCTCGGTGTCGGACATGACGATCTGTGCACGCTGGTTGGCCACGTCGGAGAACCTAGCCGCCGAAGCCGTGGGTCGCGGTCACGCCACCGTCGATAGCGATCTCGGCACCGTTGATATAGGTCGCCTCGTCGCTGCCGAGGAAGACGTAGAGACCGGCTACGTCGTCGGGGGTGCCGACCCGGCGCAGCGGCACCTTGGAGGCGCCGTACTCCATGGCCGCGTCGCCACCGTGCACGCGGGTCATGGGGGTGTCGATCATGCCGGGGTGGACCGAGTTGGTGCGGATGTTGTACTTGCCGAGCTCGTGGGCGGCGGCCTTGGTCATGCCGCGGATCGCGAACTTGGTCGCGCCGTACGCCGCCGTGCCGGCCATGCCGGCCAGCCCCTCGGTCGAGGAGGAGTTGATGATCGCTCCCCCGCCGTTGGCCTTCATGGTCGCCACGACCGACTGCATGCCGAGCCAGCAGCCGAGCTGGTTGACGCGGAAGAGCAGCTCGACCTCGGCCAGGGGCATGTCGGCGATGGCGCCGAAGCGCAGGATGCCGGCGTTGTTGGCGAGGATCGAGACCGGACCGAAGCGCTCGTGGGTGTCGGCGACCAGCGCGGTCCACGACGCCTGGTCGGAGACGTCGTGGTGGGCGAAGTGGGCGAGGTCGCCGAGCTCGTCGGCCAGCGCCTGACCCTCGTCCTTGGCGACGTCGGCGATCACCGTGCGGGCGCCCTCGGCGACGTAGGCGCGGCAGATGCCGGCACCCTGGCCCATCGCGCCGCCGGTGACGATGGCGACCTTCCCTGCGAGACGACCGGTCACGTCAGAGCTCCAGCTTCATGATCGAGTCGGCGGCGAAGCCGACCGACGGGTCGCGGTCGGCGAAGAAGCCGCCCAGCTGGTCGGCGAGGTCGTCGGCGGTCCAGAGAGCACCGCTCTTGTCGAAACGCTGCTCGACCACAGGAGCCGCGACCAGGGCGACCATGCCGCCGTAGACGACGAACACCTGGCCGGTGATGGTCTCGGCCGCCGAGGAGGCGAGGTAGGCGACGAGCGGCGCGACGTGCTCGGGCGAGTAGGGGTCGACCTGCTCACCGGAGGTGTCCTCGCCGAAGACCTGCGCGGTCATCGCGGTGCGGGCACGCGGGCAGATCACGTTGGCGCGGACGCCGACCTTGCCGAGGCCGCGGGCCGTCGACAGCGTCAGCGCGGTGATGCCGGCCTTGGCCGCGGCGTAGTTGGCCTGGCCGGGCGAGCCGCCCAGGAACGCCTCGGAGGCGGTGTTGACGACGCGGGCGTAGACCGGGGCGTCGGCGGCCTTGGACGCCGCGCGCCAGTAGGACGCGGCGTTGCGGGAGAGCAGGAAGTGACCGCGCAGGTGGACGCGGATGACGGCGTCCCACTCGTCGTCGCTCATGTTGAACAGCATCCGGTCGCGGGTCATGCCGGCGTTGTTGACGACGACCTCGAGCGAGCCGAACCCGTCGACGGCGGCCTTCATCATCGCCTCGGCGACGCCCGAGTCGGAGACGTCGCCCTCGGCGACCGCGACCTCGGCACCGAGGGCCTTGAGCTCGTCGACGGCGTCGTCGGCGGCGCCCGGCAGGTCGTTGAGGACGACGCGGGCCCCCGCCTTGGCGAGCGCGACCGCCTCGGCGCGACCCAGGCCGGCCCCGGCGCCGGTGACGATGGCGACCTTGCCGTCGAGGGAGGTGTCGAGGGACGGGGTAGTGGCAGGACCGGTCACGGTCAGTCCTCCACGAGCGAGATGGCGGCGCGCGGGCAGGCCGCGACGGCGCGCTTGACGTCGTCGAGGTTGTCCGGCGTCGTCTCCTCGGCCTTGACCACGAGGTAGTCGTCGTCGTCCAGCTCGAACACCTCGGGGGCCATCGCCTCGCACAGCGCGTTGGACTCGCAGAGGTCGAAGTCGACCTTGATCTTCATGGGATTTCCTTTCAGGAACCTTCGGACGAGTGACCCGGGAACACCTTGGCGCTCGGGTCGATCGCGACGGTGGCGTTGTTGACGGCGGTGGCGGCCTCGCCGAACCCGACGGCGATCAGGCGGACCTTGCCGGGGTACTCGGTGATGTCGCCGGCGGCGAACACGCGGGGCAGGTTGGTCTGCATCGAGGGGCTCACGCAGATGTGGCGCTTGTGGACCTCCAGGCCCCACTGCTGCATGGGGCCGAGGTCGGCGACGAAGCCGAGGGCGGCCACCACGGCCTGGCAGGGCCTGGCGGTCGTCACACCGTCGACCTCGACCTCGACCGACTCGACGACCGACTCGCCGTGCAGGGCGGTGACCTGGGCCTTGGTGAGGATGTCGACCGGCAGGGCCTGCACCTGCTGCACGGTGCGCTCGTGGGCGCGGAACGCGTCGCGGCGGTGGACCAGGGTGACCGAGCGGGCGATCGGCTGCAGGTGCAGCGCCCAGTCGAAGGCGCTGTCGCCGCCTCCGACGATGACGACGTCCTTGCCGGCGTACGGCGCGAAGCTCGGCACGAAGAACTCCAGGCCGCGGCCCACCCAGCCCTCACCGGCGGGCAGCGGCCGCGGGGAGAACTTGCCGATGCCGGCGGTGATGATGACCGCTCCCGCGCGCACCTGGGTGCCGTCGTCGAGGCCGACGGTGACGCCGTCGTCGTCGCCGACCAGCGTCGTGGCCGTCCGGTCGAGGAGGTACTCCGGCTGGGCGGTGTTGGCCTGGTCGACCAGTCCGGCCACCAGCTCGCGACCCTTGACCGACGGGAAGCCGGCCACGTCGAAGATCTGCTTCTCGGGGTACATCGCGGTCACC
>CALRVO020000056.1:0-12662 GCA_943371595.1 Sphingomonas paucimobilis | reverse complement strand
CGCCAACGTCGAGTTCGCCATCAAGGTGCTGTGCCAGGAGGGCGGGTTCACCAGCCCGCCCCCGGGCCCCGACGACCTGCTGCTGTCCTACCTGCCGCTGAGCCACGTCGCAGAGCGCATCTTCACCACCTGGTTCAACGCCGCGGCCGCCACCCAGGTCTGCTTCGCCGAGTCGATCGACACGGTGCCCCAGGACCTCCGCGAGGTCCAGCCGACCATCCTGTTCGGCGTACCCCGGATCTGGGAGAAGCTGCTCGCCGGTGTCGAGACCCGGCTGACCGGCGCCTCGTGGGTCAAGCGGCGCAGCACCCGGTTCTGGCTCAAGCGGGCCGCGGCCATCACCGCCGCGGTCGAGGCCAACGGCGGGCAGCACACCCGGGCCACCCGGCTGCAGTACGCCCTGGGCTGGCTGTTCTGCTACCGCTCGCTCACCGAGCGGCTCGGCATGCGCCGCGTCCGGCACGCGACGTCGGGGGCCGCCCCCATCGCCCCCGAGGTGCTGACGTTCTTCATGGGCATCGGGGTGCCGATGCACGAGGCCTACGGGATGACCGAGAACACCGCGGTCGCCACCTCGGCCAAGCCCGGGCGCATCCGGCTCGGCACGGTGGGCGAGGCCCACCCCGGGGTCGAGGTGCGCATCGACGAGGAGACCGGCGAGATCCTCACCCGCCACGCCGGCGTCTTCGCCGGCTACTGGGGCCGACCCGAGGCCACCGCCGAGGTACTCGAGCCCGACGGGTGGCTGCACACCGGCGACGTCGGGAAGTGGGTCGACGGCACGTTCCTGGCGATCACCGACCGGATGAAGGACATCATCATCACCGCCGGTGGCAAGAACATCTCGCCCTCGCAGATCGAGAACGAGCTCAAGGCCTCGCCGTACGTCAAGGAGGCGCTCGTCGTCGGCGACGGCCGCAAGTACCTCACCGCGCTGATCGGCATCGAGCTCGACACCGTCGGCGAGTGGGCGCAGCGCCAGCGCCTGGGCTACAGCACGCTGCGCGACCTCACCGAGAAGCCCGAGGTGGTGGAGCTGCTCACGCAGGTCGTCGACGACGTCAACAGCCGGCTCGCCTCCGTCGAGCAGGTCAAGGTGTTCCGGCTGCTGCCCAAGGAGCTCGACCACGAGGACGGCGAGCTCACGGCGAGCCAGAAGGTCAAGCGGGCCGCGGTCGTCGCGGCCTTCTCCGACCTCGTCGAGTCCATGTACGACGGCCGTCCGGCCACAGCGACGGGAGACCAGCGATGAGCCAGTTCCTCGAGGCCCTGATCCGCGGCCTCGGCACCGGATCGGTCTACGCCCTGCTGGCGCTGGGGTTCGTCATCATCTACAAGGCGACCCGGGTGATCAGCTTCGCGCAGCCGGCGTTCATGCTCACCGGCGCCGTGCTGACGTCCTACCTCGTGCCGGCGATCGGGTTCGTGCTCTTCACCGGGCTGTCGTTCCTGCTCTCGGTCGCGGCCGCCGCCCTCATCACCGCGGTGCTCGCGCTGGTCATCGAACGGGTGGCGGTGCGACCGATGGTCGGCAAGGCGGTGTTCACGATCGCGATCATCACCCTCGGCATCGACATCGCGGTCCGCGTCGTGGTCAACGGCTACATCGGCATCGGAGCCCGGCCGATCGGCTTCCCGTGGGGCATCGACACCGTCGAGCTCCTCGGGCTGTCGATCCAGATCCGGCACCTGGTGATGATGGGCACGGTCGTCGTCGTGGGCCTCGCCCTCTACGCGTTCTTCCAGAAGTCGCCGTTCGGGCTGGCGATGCGGGCCGCTGCCTTCGACCAGGAGGCCGCGATGACCCAGGGGGTCAGCGTCGGCTCGGTGTTCGCGACCTCGTGGGCCCTCGCCGGGGCCCTGGCCGCGATCGCCGGGTCGCTGCTGGCCACCAGCGCCGGCGTCGACCGGCAGCTGTGGGTGATCGCGCTCGTCGCGCTGCCCGCCATCATCCTCGGCGGTCTCGACTCCCTGGAGGGCGCCGTCATCGGCGGTCTCGCGGTCGGTGTCGTCGAGGCCCTCGTGAGCACCTACCAGCGCGACTACGCGCCGTGGCTGGGCGACAACGCCGCCACCGTGGCGCCGTACGCCCTGATGCTGGTGGTCCTGCTCGCCCGCCCCTACGGACTGTTCGGCACCCCTGAAGTGAGGCGAGTATGAGCACCACGACAAGCAGCACGACCAGCAGCAAGACCGGCGGCAAGACCAAGGCCAGCACCAGGACCCGGAGCAAGGTCACCGGACGCCCGGCGTTCTTCCAGTCCTACGGCCAGGAGCTCGCGCTCTTCAACACCCGGCCCAAGAAGGTCGGCGTCGCGGCGGTCATCGTCGTGGCCGCCCTCGGGCCGTTCTTCCTGCAGGACCCGCTGCTGCGCACGCTGGCGATCGCGTTCGTCTTCGCCATCGGGGCGCTGGGGCTCAACATGGTCACCGGCCTGGCCGGCCAGGTGTCGCTGGGCCACGCGTTCTTCGTCGGTATCGGCGCCTACACCGCGGCGGCGATCTCGGGCGACCCCGAGGCGCGCACCATCGGCTTCGGCATCCAGGAGATGTGGGTCTGGCTGCCCGCGGCCGGCATCGTCGCCGCGCTCTTCGGCGTGCTCGTCGCGCCGATCGCGACCCGGCTGCGCGGGCTCTACCTGGCCATCGTGACCCTCGGGCTGGTGTTCCTCGGCGAGCACGTCTTCCGCGAGTGGAGCAGCCTGACGGGCGGGGCCGGCGTGGGCCGCAGCGCCGCCGACCCGGTGCTGTTCGGCTTCGACTTCAGCCAGTCGTCGTCCGACTCCTTCTTCACCGGCCCCCAGCAGCTCTACCTCCTGATGCTGGTGCTGCTGCTGGTCTTCGCCCTCGCGGCCCGCAACATCGGGCGGTCCAAGGTCGGCCGGTCCTTCGCCGCGGTCCGCGACCGCGACATGGCCGCCGAGATGATGGGCATCGACCTGCCCCGGGCCAAGACGCTGGCCTTCGCGCTGTCGTCGTTCTACGCCGGCTGCGCGGGCGCGCTGCTCTACACCATCTCGGGCTTCTTCGACCCGGGCTCGTTCAGCCTGCTGCTGTCGGTGCAGTTCATCGCGATGGTCCTGATCGGCGGCGCGGGCACGGTCGGCGGCACCATCGCCGGCGCCCTCTTCGTCTCCCTGCTGCCGACGCTGAGCCGCGAGCTCCCGACGTTCCTGACGTTCCTGAGCTCGTCGCCGGCCGAGACCCCCAACGTCTTCCAGGTCGAGCAGATCCTCTACGGGCTGCTGATCGTGGTGTTCCTGCTGTTCGAGCCTCGGGGCCTGTACGGCATCTGGGTGCGCCTGCGCACCTACTGGAAGAGCTGGCCGTTCAGCTACTGAGCGTCCGGACCCGGATCGCCAGCACTGGCGGCCTACAACCCGGCAAACAACAAGGAGAAGTGCTGTGAAGGTGCACAAGACAGGCATCGCGCTGGCGGTCGCCGCGCTCGTGCTGAGCGGATGCCGTGGGGGCGACGACGGCGACGGCGGCGCGATCGACGCGCCCGGCGTCACCGAGGAGGCCTGCCCCGAGGCGGTCAACGAGGACAACGGGTGCATCTACCTCGGCACCATCTCCGACCTGACCCAGGGTCCGTTCGCCGCGCTCGGCGTGCCGATCACCGACGCGCAGAAGGCCTTCTGGAAGCGGGTCAACGAGGACGGCGGCATCGGTGGCTACGACATCGACGTCACCAAGTACGTCAAGGACAACCTCTACAACCCCGAGACGCACGCCCAGCTCTACACCGAGATGGAGCCCGAGGTGCTCGCGCTGGCCCAGACGCTGGGCTCGCCGACCACGCTGGCGATCCTCGAGCAGATGAAGGGCCAGAACGTCGTCGGCGCCCCGGCCTCGTGGACGTCGCTGTGGGGCTTCGAGGACAACATCCTCGAGTCCGGGTCGTCGTACTGCGTCGACGCCATGAACGCCGTCGACTACTGCAGCGAGTCGCGCGACGTCGACAGCGTGATGGCCGTCGGCTTCCCCGGTGACTTCGGCGGCGACGGTGCCGCCGGCGCCGAGATCGCGGCCGAGGCCGCGGGCGCCGACTTCGAGTTCGTCGAGACCGCTCCCGGTGCCGAGGGCCAGGCCGGTGCGATCAGCGCCGTCGTCGGCAAGAAGCCCGACCTGGTGATCCTCGGGGTCGGCCCGACCGAGACCGGCGTCATCGTGGGCCAGGCCGTGGCCCAGGGGTTCCAGGGTGGCTTCGTCGGGCTGGCCCCGACCTGGAACCCGGCCCTGCTCGACAGCCCGGCCGCGCCGGCCCTCGAGAAGGCCTTCGCCCACGTCGGCCCCTGGGGCAGCTACGGCACCGACACCCCCGGCCACCAGGCCATGCGCGACGCCCTGGGTGACGTCGAGCAGCCCAACGACGGTTACACCGCGGGGTGGGCCTGGAGCTACCCGATGAAGTCCGCGCTCGAGAAGTGGCTCGACGGCGACACCTACGACAAGACCCGCGAGGGCCTCTTCGAGGCCGTGGGTGACCTCGAGAGCGTCGACTACGAGGGCATGCTGCCCGAGGAGGCCGGCGACCGCACGAGCGAGGACGACCTCTTCCGCGAGAGCGTCATCAGCACCGTCGACCCGGCCGCCCCGGCCGGACTCAAGCTGGCCAAGGACTTCCTGGCCGGACCGACCGCGTCGGACTACGACTTCACCGGCGCCTGCTTCGAGGGCTGAGACACCCCCCCCCCTTTCGTCTCCGCTCTCGTCGGACGGACGGCCCGGTCACCGCGAGGTGGCCGGGCCGTTCGGTCGTCGGGCAACGGGCAACGGGCAACGGGCCGCTCAGTCGACCAGGTCGACCAGCGCCGCCGCTACCTGCAGCGGCCGCTCGAGCACCGTGAGGTGGCCGGTGCGGGGCAGCACGACGGTGCGGGTCGGCCGGTCGCCGCGCGCCGCCGCCATCTCGGTCGCCCGCACCGGCGGGGTCTCGGTGTCCTCGTCGCCGAAGAGCAGCAGCACCGGCCCGTCGTACGCCGCGAGGTCGGCGGTCGTGTCGCGCCGCCCGGCGATCGCGCGGGCGACCCACGCGACACCCACCGGGTCGGCGGACGCCACGACGTCCTGCAGCAGCGGCAGCAGCGTCGGCTGGTCGTGCAGGGCGGTGGGCCCCAGGCCCGCGTCGGCCCCCTTGACCAGGGGCCCGAGGTCGCCGGTCGCGTCGAGGTCGTCGGCGAGCGCCCGCCGCTCGGCGGGCACGTCGGGCTCGACGACCCGGGTCGTCGTGCTGCCCAGCACGAGCGCGGTCACCCGACCGGGGTGCCGGGCGACGAGCTCGAGGGCGACGTAGCCCCCGGTCGAGACGCCGAGCACGACCGCCCGGCCGACCCCGACCGCGTCGAGCACCGCGACGACCGCGTCGGCCATGGCGGCCACGGACGGTTCCCCGACGGCGGCGGACGCGCTGCGCCCCAGACCGGGCAGGTCGACGCGCACGACCCGGGACCCGTCGAGGTGGCGGTGCAACCGGTCGAAGACGACGGAGGACAGCGGGAAGGCGTGGAGCAGGACGACGGGGGGACCGTCGGCCGGACCGGTCACGTCGTACCAAGGGAGTGGGGGCATCCCCTCAGTCGACCGGCTGCTCCCGGGGTGCGGCCACATCCGTGGGGAGGGCCCGGTCGAAGGTCTGGTCGTGGGTCTGGCCGAGGGCGTGAGCGGCGACCGGGGCGAACACCTCGACCGGCTCGGACTTGCCCTTGAGCGCGACGACGCCGCGCGAGACGAGCGGCTGCGGGCGGGTGAGCAGGTCGCGGGTGGCCGCGGTGATGAGCAGGTCGTCGCCGGTGTCACGGGTCGCGGCCTCGACGCGCGCCGCGACGTTGACGGCATCGCCGATGACGCTGAAGTTGAGGCGTCCGGCGCCGCCGAGCGGACCCGCGACGACCCGGCCGGAGTTGACCCCGGCCGCGACCCGCAGGCCGCTGACGCCGAGGTCGACCGCGTCGACGATCATCCGGGCGGCGTCGACGGCGCGGTCGGCGTGGTCGGGCTGGCGCTCGGGCGCCCCGAAGACCGCCATCAGGCCGTCGCCGAGGAACTTGTCGACGTGGCCGCCGTAGGCCTCGACGACCGGCACGATCTCGGCGAACAGCGCGTTGAGGGTGGCGACGACCTCGGTGGCCTGTGCCCGCTCGGCGTAGGCGGTGAAGCCCCGGACGTCGCAGAACAGGATCGACACGTCGACCTCGACCCCGGCGGCCGGGACCTGGCCCGACAGGATCAGCCGGACGACCTCCTTGTCGACGTAGGTGCCGAACGCGTTGCGCAGCTCCTCGCGCTCGGCGAGGCCGCGGGCCATCAGGTTGAAGTCGTGGGCCAGCGCCCCGAGCTCGTCGCTGCTCACCACCGCGGCCCGCGCCGTGTAGTCCTCGTCGCGGACCCGGGCGAGCTGGGCGCTCACCTCGCCCAGGGGCCGGGTGATGCTCGCGCTGAGCAGGTTGGTGAGCTCGAAGGAGAGGAACAGCCCGACCCCCAGCGACACCAGGACGGTCAGCACCAGGCGCGCCGAGCCCTCGGCGGCCCCGGCCGGGCCCGAGGACCCGCCCAGCAGCCCGGCGACGACGACCCCGGTCGTCATCGTGTACGCCGGCACCGACAGCCGCAGCCGCCGCGCCAGCGTCAGCCCGTGAGGCACGAAGTCGACGTCGTCGGGCAGCTCGGCGGCGATCTCCTCGACCAGGGGCCGCACCAGGATCTCGCCGACGCCGAAGCTCAGCACCGTGCCGTAGAAGCACGGGATCACCGCGGCCAGGACCAGGGCGCCGAATCCGGCCCAGCCGAGGTCCCAGAGCACGGCGGCCGTGGCGACCGTCGGCACGACCGAGGCGGCACCGACCAGCGCCGAGAGCCGTCGGTACTGCCGCAGCGTGAAGGTCGTGGCGACCCGCCACGCCGCGGCCGTCTCGCGCGGGGTCGGCATGGCGGTGCGGCGCCACCGGTCGATCGCGGTGACGTCGCGCCCCCCGCGCCACACGGCGTACGAGACGGTGACGGAGGTGGCGACGACGCCGACGGCGGCAACGACCAGGACGTCGCGCCAGGGCGGGTCGTAGAACGTCGAGACCACCACGACCGACACCGCGGCGACCAGCACCGCCGCGCCGGCCTCGCCGACCAGGACGACGTAGCGGAACCGGCGCCCGGAGGCGCGGTAGAGCCGCCGCACGAGCCGCTCGATCACGAGCCCACCACGAGGTCCCACGAAGGGCGAGTGTGCCCTACTCGGCGTCCTCCAGGGCCTGCGCGACGCGGCGGTGGGCCTCCCAGATCTCCTCGGGGAGGCGGTCGAACTGCTTGAGGTGGCCCTCACGGAAGCCCATCTCCTGACGCCACCGCTCGAGGTCGAGGCCGAGGATCCGGTCGAGGTCCTCGCTCGGCACGTCGAGGCCGGCCATGTCGAGCTCGTCGAGCGTGGGGATGATCCCGACGGGCGTCTGCCGACCGGCGACCTCGCCGTCCTTGAGGTGGCACAGCCACAGCAGGGGGCGGAGGTTCTCGCGGTAGCCGGGCCACAGGAAGTGGCCGTCGTCGGGGTCCTTCTGGAACCAGTTGACGTGGGCGAAGATCGGCTGGTCGGTGGCCGCCCCGATGATCTTGAGCCAGTGGGCGGCGTAGTCGCCCTCGCCGTAGGCCATGAACGGGCGCATCGACATCGGGTCGTAGCGCAGCTGGCCGTCGAGGCCGTCGGCGGCGAACGTCGCCTCGGCGCCCAGGGTGAGGCCGTCGTAGACGCCCTCGGCGAGGTCGGTGATCGCCCGCACCAGCGGCTCGCGGTCGCGGGTGCGGCCGCCGAAGATGATGGCGTCGATCGGGACGCCGGCGGGGGCCTCGAAGTCGTCGGCGACGTTGGGCACGTTGGCCAGCGTGGTGGTGAAGCGGCTGTTGGGGTGGGCCCAGGGGCTGTCGTCACCCGGCTCGCGGTCGGCGATCTTGTCGCCCTTCCAGTCCTCCCAGCCGGCCACGTCGGCGGGCGGCTGCTTGGTGCGCCCCTCCCACCAGACCTCCTGGGTGTCGGGGTTGTAGGCGACGTTGGTGAAGATCGCGCCGCTGCCCGGGTGGATGGACTCGAGCGCCGTCGGGTTGGTCTGCTCGTTGGTGTCCTTGGCGACGCCGAAGACGCCGAACTCGGGGTTCATGCCGTAGACGCGGCCGTCGTCGCCGACCCACAGCCAGGCGATGTCGTCGCCGTAGAAGTCGACGTGGTAGCGGTCGCCCATCGCGTCGGGCGCCAGCGTCATGGCCAGGTTGGTCTTGCCCGAGGCGCTCGGGAACCCGCCGCACACGTGCCACTTCTTGCCGGTCTGCTTGTCGGTGATGCCGAGCAGCATGAACTGCTCGGCGAGGAACCTGCCGCTCGCACGGCCGTCGTAGCAGGCCTGGCGCAGGCCGTGGGCGATCTTGCCCAGCAGGGCGTTGCCCCCGTAGGAGGAGCCGAAGTGGAGGATCGTGCGCTGGTCGGCGACCGTCACGAAGTAGCGCTGGTCGTCGGGGGTGCCCTGGCCGAGGTTCTCGAGGTCACCGGTCACGTGGACGGCGCGCACGAACGTCGCGGGGTCGGCCAGGTTGTCGAGGTGCTGGGTGCCGACGCGGGCCATCCGGATCATGTGGAGCACGACCGGGCGGTTGTCGGTCAGCTCGACGCCGGCGGCGTAGGCCTCGAGCGGCGAGCCGGGAGGCGCCATCAGGTAGGGGACGACGTACATCGTCTTTCCCCTGCTCTGCCCGCGCATCCGCTCGAGCTGGGCGGCCGACATCTCCTCGGCGTCGCGCCAGTTGTTGTAGACGCCCTTGTCGTCGGGGTTGCTCGTGGCGACGATGGTGCGCTCCTCGGAGCGCGCGGTGTCCTTGAAGTAGGAGCGCGAGTAGTAGCGCCCCTCGCCGGCCGGGAAGAGCTCCCCGGCGTCGAGCGCCTCGGCGCACAGTCGTGCGTCGTCGGTGGCGTTGACCACCTCGATGCGGTCGGGCTCGGTGACGCCGGCCCAGAAGCTGACGTACTCGCGGACGTGGGGGTTCTGCAGCCCCGCCTCGTCCAGGACCCGATCCACATCGACCATGTTGTTCCTACCTCCGGTGCGCCTGCGCTGGATGCCTCGAGGGGGCTCGTGGGCGGTCACGCTACCGATGCGTGGGGCGCTCGCGGCAGTGGGTCGGGTTGGATCGATCAAGAGCCTCCGGTCACGACCGCAGCGAGACGGGGCACCCGAGCGGGACGCCGAGGACGAACGCGCTGCCCTCGCCGAGGGACGAGGTGGCGCGGATCCGACCGCCCATCAGGTCGACCAGGTCGCGACAGATGGCCAGCCCGAGGCCGAGCCCACCGTGGCCCCGGGTGATCGACGGGTCGGCCTGGGCGAACGGCGCGAAGAGCTCGGGCACCAGGTCCTGCGGCATGCCGATGCCCGTGTCGGTCGTCGTGAACTCGACCCAGACGCCGGGCACCCGGCTGCCGTCGGGCTGCGGCAAGGCCTGGTCGCGCGCCGTGACGCTCACCTCGACCCCGCCGCACTCGGTGAACTTGAGGGCGTTGTCCACCAGGTGGGTCACGACTTGCGTGACCCGCCGGCCGTCGCCGACCGCGACCGACGGGACCGACCCGTCGACGTCGAGGGTGAGGGTGAGTCCGCGGCCCTGCGCCAGGGGCACGGCCCACTCCGCGACCTCCTCGACGACCCCCCGGACGCTGAACGGCGCAGTCCGCAGCACCACCTGCTCCGCCTCGAGCCGCGAGAAGTCGAGGATGTCGTCGACCAGGCGCCGCAGCCGTTGCCCGGAGCGGTGCACGACGTCGACGAAGTGCGCGTGGACGGGGTCGAGCCCCGCGTCCATGAGCAGCTCGGTCGCCCCGATGACCGAGGCCAGCGGCGTGCGGACCTCGTGGCTGACGTTGGCGAGGAACGAGGTCTTGGCGGCGTTGGCCTCCTCGAGCCGGCGTACCAGCTGCTTGGCCTCGGTGACGTCCTCGGTGATCCCGTGCACGCCGACGACCTCGCCCCCCACGACGACCGGGATCGCCGTGCACCGGATGTCGACGATCCCGCCGTCGGCCTGCAGGACCCGGGCCTCGATCAGCTGCGGGGTGCCGGCCAGGGCCCGCTCGAAGCCGTCCTCGATGAGGTGCACGTCCTCGGGGTGGATGACCTGGGAGAAGTGCGTCTCGCGCATCTGCTCCAGGGTCAGCCCGGTCATCGCGAGGGCCCGCGGGTTGGCGTCGGTGTAGCGACCGGTCCGGTCGACCGAGTAGGCGGCGTGGGGGTGGTGGGTGAACATCGAGGCGTAGCGCTCGCTGCTCTCGGCCAGCGCCTCGGCGCTCGGCGACCCACCGGCGGCCGCGACAGGACGCATGTCGTGCGTGCTCATCTGGACCTCCGGTGGGGGGGAGGTCACCGAGCAGCCCGGGTGGGAGAGGCCGTCGGTGACCCGAGTCGCTGCAACGTACCTCCCGCACGATGCGTTGTCCGCTGAACGGGCCGCACCACCCGACCCGGTGTGCGCTCGCGGGGCGGCGACGTGTGAGCATCCCGCCATGGATCGCACGGTGGGCGCCGACCTCGGGATCACGGCGTACGACGAGTGCGAGATCGAGCTGCAGGTCGCCGTGGCGCGCACGCCCGGGCTCGAGGTCGACGAGAGCCTCGTCGTCCTGCACGAGAGCGGCGAGCTCACCACGGTCGAGGTCGCGGTGCCCCACGACGGGCGGCTGCACCTGGTGACCCTGCCGCCGGGCTACACCACGGTCAGCTACCAGGCCCGGGTCCGCGGGAGCGCCGAGGTGCCAGAGCCGGCGGCGGCCGACCTCTCGCTCTACCGCCGGCCGAGCCGCTACATCGAGTCCGACACGTTCGGCGGCTTCGCGTTCTCGGAGTTCGCCGGCGTCCGCGACGGTGCGCTGCTCGACGCCGTGTCGTCGTGGGTGGGCACCCGGCTGAGCTACGTGCCGGGGAGCAGCGGACCCACCGACGGCGCCACCGAGACGC
Source organism: Sphingomonas paucimobilis (assembly GCA_943371595.1). Lineage (GTDB taxonomy): Bacteria > Actinomycetota > Actinomycetes > Propionibacteriales > Nocardioidaceae > Nocardioides. The sequence goes on along the minus strand of CALRVO020000056.1, from coordinate 1,677 downwards.
TGCTGAGCGGCGCCGGGGTGTGCCGCGACTACGCCCACCTGGTGATCGCGATGCTCCGCGCGCTGCGGGTCCCGGCGCGCCTGGCCGCCGTCTACGCCCCCGGCTGCGACCCGATGGACTTCCACGCCGTCGTCGAGGCCCACGTCTCGGGCGGCTGGTGGGTCGTCGACGCCACCGCGCTGGCGCCGCGCTCGTCGCTGGTGCGGATCGCCACCGGCCGCGACGCCGCCGACACCGCGTTCATGACCACGGTCTCCGGCGGTGCCAACCTCGACTGGTCGAGCGTGACCGCGGTCGCCGACCACGGGCTGCCGTCCGACGACCTCGACCGGCTGGTCGCGCTGCGCTGACCCTCTCCGGTCAGTCGGCGAGCAGCGCGGCCACCGCGTCGGAGGCGTAGAACGGCGCGAGCTCGGCGCGCAGCAGCCGCGCGAGGTCGCCCGACTCCACGAGCGCGCCGACCACCGCCGGCGCGAACCGCACCAGGTCGGCGACCACGTCGGCGCGCGCGAGGTCGAGCTCGACCAACAGCTCACCGGGCGTGTAACCGCCGAACGCCTCGAGGAACCCGTCGACGACGGCGTGCCCCAGCGCGACCGTGTGCGGGTGGGCGAGGGTCGAGATCACCAGGTCGTGGACGGCGTCGGTGAGCCCGGCCACCTCCTCCTCGGTCACGTGCTCCCCCAGGCCGCTGACGGGCTCGGCGGCGACGAGGTCCCACACCTGCAGCACGGCCTCACGGGTCGTGGGGTCGCGCAGCGTGTCGACGACGATCCGGTTCATCCGGCGTACGGCGAGCGTGCCGCCCTTGCCCGCGGTGTCGGCGAGCAGCCCGTCGAGCTGCTTGTCGGCGACCCCGACCATGCCGGCCGCGGCCTTGGTGCCCAACGAGAACAGCGACCCGAGCCCCGGGACCTTGTCGGCGACGGCCTGGTTGGCCGCCAGCGCCTCGGCGACGATCCGGCCCATGAACCGGGTCACGGTCGCGCCGACGAGCGGGCTGGCGGTCAACCGCTCCAGGCCGCGCTCGAGCACCGGCGTCAGCGCGAGGGCCTCGTCGAGCAGCCGCTCGACCTGGTCGCGGTCGACCACGTCGGCCAGCGGGAACGGCTCGACCGGGCCGTGCCGCACGATGTCGCGGCCCAGCTCGACGAAGCCGGCGACCGCCGCGCTGGCCGGGACCTCGGTGAGCGCGCGCGTCACGACGTCCTTGAGGACCGCTGCGTCGACGAGGTCGGCGATCTGGTGGCTGTCGGTGGCGTCGAGCACCTGCTCCGCGAGGCGGGTCACCGTGGTGGCGAGCTGGTCACCGGTGAGCCGGTCGAGGTGGAAGGCGACCTGGGCGTCGAGCAGCCGGTCGGCCAGCGGCCGGGAGGGGGACGCGGCATCGGGAGAGGGCACCCCGAGACCCTACGGGGCCAGCCCGGCCCCCAGCTCGGCCAGCGCGTCCTCGAGGGTGACGGTGGGCGACCAGCCCCAGGCGTGGGCCCGGTCGGCGACGATCCTCCCGGTCCAGGCGGGGCCGTCGTCCCAGACGGGGTCGACGCCGACGGCACCCGTGACGGTGCCGAGGTAGTCGCGCCACGTCGCGGGCTCACCGGCGACGTTGAGCGGCGTGCAGGCGCCGGCGACCGGCCCGAGGGCGGGGTCGTCGGAGACCGCGACGCGACCGACCGC
>CALRVO020000055.1:0-12735 GCA_943371595.1 Sphingomonas paucimobilis | reverse complement strand
TGGGCCGCCGGCACGCTGGCCTTCCGGGCGGCCGGCGACCCGGCCGACGTCGCGTCGGGCCGGCTGACCCTGACGGTCGTGCGCGACGAGCTCGCCCGCGTGGTCGCCCAGCGCGCCGACGACCGGCTCTTCCTGCTCGACGGACGTGCGCTCTACGGCGAGGCCGACCACGACCGGCTGCCGCTGCCCGACCGCCTCCACCCCGATCCCGCGACCCACCGCCTGATCGGCGAGCGTTTCGCGGACCAGGTGTTCGGCCCGACGGGACCCTTCTGCCAGGCGTGACCTCCCCGCACCCGGGGAAGGAGCGGCCCATGAGCTACGAGCCCTACCGGGCGGGCGGGTCGTCCGAGGAACCCGCGGCCACGCCCGGCCCCGAGGCCCCGGCCTACGCCGTCTACGAGCCGGCCGCTCCCCCGCCGACCGACACCGTCGCGTCCGGGCCCTACGCCCCGGGGTCGACCTGGCGCTCCGCGGCCGGGGGCACCGGGTCACGCCCGACCGGTGGTACCTCCGGCATCCGCGTCGCCGGCGCGATCCTCGGGGCCGTGGCCGTGGTCGTGGGTCTGGTCGCCAACACCGACCGCACCGACAGCGACCCGGGACGACTCGAGCAGGACCGCTACGCCGCGTGCGCCGCCGCCCACGACGAGAACACCTCGCTCTTCAGCGATGCCGAGTGGTGCGACTTCCGGCTCAACGGCGGCTCCGGCGAGGGTGTCGACGACGTCGGCCCGGACGACCCCGATCCCTACGACCTCGGCACCAGGTACGGCAGCCGGTACGGCGGCGGCTACGACGGCGGGTACGACGGCGGGTACGACCTCCCCTGACCCGGCTCACACCGGTCGACTGCGGACCAGCACCCCGATCTTGTCGATGCGGTGCTCGGGGTTGTCGAACTCGTCGGACCAGTAGTTGCCCTCGGCGTGGTCCTCCTGCGTGCGGCAGGTCGAGATGGTGATCATCGCCCGCGTCGGCGCGACCCCGGGTCGGCCCGGGACCGCCGCGCGCTGCTCGCGCAGCGACCGCGGGGAGCGGAACGACGTGACGCGGGTCGTGGTGACCCGGTAGACGTAGACCGTGCGACCGGCGGTCACCAGCACCCGGTCGCCGCGCCGCAGGTCGGGGAGGAACTCGAAGATGCGCGTCGAGGACGTGCGGTGGCCGGTGACCTGGTAGTTGCCGACGCCGCCGGGGCCCGTGCCGCCCTGCGGGCCGGAGGGACTCGCCGCGATGCCGGTGTTCTGGATCGCGTGACCCGCGGCGTCGTCGGTGTAGCCGCGGTAGGCCCGCACCTCGAGGTCGGTGATGCCGAGCGCCGGGATGCTCATCCGGGCGTCGCGGGCTCGACCGTCGCTGACGACGTACGCCGGCGCGACCGGCTCGGGGGCCGAGGCGGGTGGGGTGCTCGGACCCTGCGCCGGCGCCGGTGCGCCGGTCGAGGGACTGGCCGACGAGCTGGCCGACGGCCCGGCCGGGAGCGGCGGACGCGCGGCGTCCTCGCCGTCGGCCGTGGTGCAGGCCGAGAGCGCCAGGACCGCGACCGCGGCCGCGACGTACCTAGAGCTCAGCAAGGCGCGGGAGCACCTTCTCGACCACGTCGGTGGTCCAGCCGACCGGGTCGTCGGTGGGCGGGCTGAGGGTGACGGTGTCGACCCCGAGGGCGGCGTAGCCGGCCATGTCGGCCAGGAACCCGTCGGCGTCGGCCTGCGGGTCGGCCATCAGGATGACGCTCTTCTCGATCGCCTCGTAGTCGGTGCCGGCGTCGTCGCAGTGCCGGCGCAGCACGTCGAGCTTGTGGGCCACGACGTCGTGGCCCTCGGCGAAGAGGTTGCACATCTGGGCGTGGGCGGCCACCAGGCGCAGGGTCTTGCGCTCCCCCGAGCCGCCGATCAGGATCGGCGGGTGCGGCCGCTGGTAGGGCGGTGGCACGTCGACCGTCTCGGCGAGCCGGTAGTGGGTGCCGTCGTAGGCGCCGTCGTCGTCGCCCCACATCTGCAGGCACACCTGCAGCGCCTCCTCGAGCCGCTCGAACCGCTCGGCGGTCGACGGGAACGGCACCCCGAGACCGGCGTGCTCGCGGTCGTACCACGCGGCCCCGATGCCGAGCATCGCGCGGCCGCGGGAGAGCCGGTCGAGGGTGGTGACCTGCTTGGCGAGCAGGCCGGGGTGACGGTAGGTCACGCCGGTGACCAGCAGGCTCAGCCGGACGTTGCGGGTCAGGCCGGCCAGGTAGCCCAGGGTGGTGTAACCCTCGAGCATGGGCTCGGCCGGACCACCGAGCTGCTCCATCTGGAACCAGTGGTCCATCACGGTGAACAACGAGACCCCGCCCTCGTCGGCGACCCGCGCGGTCTCGGTCAACCGGTCCTCGAGCGTGTGGGCCCAGTCGGGGTGGCTGAAGTTCGCGTAGTGCACTCCCAGCTTCATGCCTACGAGCGTAGAGAGCCGACGGTCATCCCTGTCACGCTCGCACCATGACCGACCACCACGACGCAGGCCGTCCCGACGCCGAGCACCGACGACCCGAGGGGGTGAGCGACGCGACGGTCGAGGCCCTCGGCAAGCTGTCGGCCGCGCTCGACCACGTCGAGGACGCGCGCGGTCACCTCTACGCGTTCCACCGACTCTGCGGCAGCGCCGAGACGACCTTGGAGGAGGCCACCGAGATGATCCGCGCGGCCGGGCACGACGACGTCGCCGACGCCCTTGACCGCGACCTGCTCGGACGCAACCCGATCCCCGGCATGTGGTCCTTCCAGATGGTCGAGGCCTACGACGACGGCTACTACGCCACCGCCAAGGGCATCGAGCGGCGCGCGCTCGACGACCTCGTCGCGGGCAAGCGTCACCTGTTCGAGGCCGAGATGAAGGAGTTGCGCCGCAGCCGGGGCCGCGAGGGTCACGAGGCGACCCCGGACGACGTCGAGCGCTAGGAGCCTGTGCGTCCCGGGGCCGGTGGCTCGGCCGGCTCCTCTACGATCGCCGCATGTCGAAGCGACCCCTCGCCCTGCTCGCCGCGGCGACGATGATGCTGGCCCTCGCGGGATGCGGGGACGACGACGAGGGGTCCTCGGCGAGCGACCCGACGTCGGCGTCCACGTCCGACGCGACCACCGACGAGGCCAGCCCCACCACCCCCGAGCCCACCGACGAGCCGACCACGTCGGCGACGACCCCCTCCGAGGTGCCTCCGCCCGCCGCCGGCGAGGTCGCGTGCACCTACGCGCCCTCGCCCGTGGGGTCCGGTGTCGCCCCGACACCGCCGCCGGCCAACGCGCCGGCGCAGGGCACGCGTGAGGTCACCCTCCAGACCACGATCGGCGAGCTCGACCTGCAGCTCGACGCCGCCGCAGCACCGTGCACGGTCAACTCGTTCGTCTCCCTCACCGAGCAGGGGTTCTTCGACGGCACGACCTGCCACCGGCTGACGACGCAGGGCATCTTCGTCCTGCAGTGCGGCGACCCGGGCAACGGACCGATCGGACCCGGCAGCGGCGGGCCCGGCTACGGCGTGCAGGACGAGTTCCCGGCGGCCCCGGCGTACGGCCCTGGCACGCTCGCCATGGCCAAGACGCCCGCACCCGACAGCGGCGGCTCGCAGTTCTTCATCGTCTACGACGGTCCCGCGACCCAGCTGCCGCCGCAGTACACCATCTTCGGCAAGCTCACCGGCGGCCTCGACCTGGTGCAGGAGGCCGCGGCGCAGGGCACGGCCGAGGGCACCCCCGACGGCACCCCCAAGGTGACGGTGCAGATCGAGACCGCCACGGTCGGCTGAGCCCAGCACGTCCGGGCTCGGCCCCCGAGGCTCACAGCGGCCAGACGACGCCGCTGAGCTCCTCGGAGGCGGTCCACAACGCCTTGGCGAGGTCGGGGTCGATCGCCGCGCGGCTGCGACCGACGCCGACCGGCCAGCCGTTCATCTCGCGCAGCCGGTGCGGGCCGATGTAGGTGTTGCCGGGCACGTCCATCGTGGCGGCGTACAGCGTCGGCAGCGCGCCCTGTGCGGGCTTCATGCCGACCAGCCCGTGACCCCACGAGCCCACCCAGGCGAACCACCCGTCGCCGCTGCTCGCGGTGATCGAGGTCGCCGTGCTGCCCGGGTGGGCGCCGGTGGCGCGCAGCGTCGAGCCGGCGGCGGTGAGCCGCCGCTGCAGCTCGGCCAGGAACAGCATGGTGGCGAGCTTGGAGGCTCCGTAGGCGCCGTAGGGCGAGTAGCCGCGTCGCGTCCAGTCGAGGTCGTCGAGGCGCAGGTCGCCGTGACGGTGGCTCTGCGACGACACGACGACGACCCGGTCGGTCAGTCGCGGCAGCAGCAAGTTGGCCAGTGCGAAGTGACCGAGGTGGTTGGTGGCGAGCTGCAGCTCGACGCCGTCGGCGCTGCGGCTGAACGGGACCCCGAGGATGCCGGCGTTGTTGACCAGGACGTCGACCTCACCCACCTCGTCGGCGAAGCGGCGCACGGACGACAGGTCCGACACGTCGAGCACCCGCACCTCCACGCTGCCGTCGACCCGCCCGACGTCGCGGGCCGCTGCCGCGCCCTTGTCGGCGTTGCGGCAGGCGAGCACCACGTGGGCCCCGTGCCGGGCCAGGGCGCGCGCGGTCTCGAGGCCGACGCCGCTGTTGGCGCCGGTGACGACGAAGCGCCGACCGTCCTGACGAGGTACGGCGGACCAGGGCCCGGCCCGACCGGCCCGGTCCATCAGCGGCTCGCGTCCTCGGCCGGGTCGTCGGCCGGGTCGTCGGCCGGTTCGTCGGCCGGGTCGGCGACGACGTAGGCCACGTCGGTGCCGAGCCCGACGGTGCGCGACACGGTGCAGATCCGGTCGTGGGTCTGCTGCACGAACCGCGGCAGGCTGGCCCGCGCGGCGTCGCCGGCCGCGCCCTCGGGGAACACCGTCTCGAAGAGCAGCCGCAGGTCGGTCATCCGGCCCCCGGTCTCGTCACGGACCTTGTGGCCCTCGGCCACCACGTCGAAGCGCGTCGGCTCGGCGCGGCGGCCCGTGAGCTCCTCGACGTTGATCGCCGCACACCCCGCGAGCGCCGCGAGCAGCAGCTCGACGGGGGTGAAGTCGGTCTCGGTCACGCCGACGTCGAGGGTGCCCCCGGCGGCGTTGGTGAGGCGGAAGGCACCCGGGCCGACCCGGGTCAGGGAGACGCTGCGCAGGCTGTCGTCGGGCGTGCCAGTCATGGCGACAGGTTCCCACGCCGACACGCCCGGGGAGCGCCCGACCTTGATCGTGAGCGCCGAGTCCTCCACGGTGGAGGGGTCAGAGCACGACACGGCACGACGAACCCGGAAGGTTGGCGAGCCCATGCTCACCCTCACCGAGAACGCCAGCACGATCGTCCGCGACATCACCACCCAGCCCGGCCTCGCCGAGAGCGCCGGCCTGAGGATCACCGCCGACGGCGACGCGTCGTCGTTCGCGATCGCCCCGGCCGAGGAGCCGCAGCCCGACGACCGGGTGGTCGAGCAGTCGGGGGCCACGGTGTTCCTCGACGAGCAGGCAGCACAGCTGCTCGACGACAAGATCCTCGACGCCGCCGTCGACGACCAGGGGCAGGTCGAGTTCGCCCTCACCTACCAGGCCTGAGGCGACCGCACGACCCGCGCGGGTCGGGTCGGGCAGCCCCCGGCCCGGCCCGCGCAGGACGGCCTGCCAAGGTGGAGCGATGACCACGACGACCCGCCAGATCCAGCTGACCGCCCGCCCCCAGGGCACCCCCACCCCCGAGGACTTCCGCACCGTCGAGGCGACGTTGCCCGAGCTCGCCGACGGCGAGGTGCTGGTCCGCAACACGTTCCTGTCCGTCGACCCCTACATGCGGGGGCGGATGAACGACGTCAAGTCCTACGTCCCGCCGTACGCCCTGGACGCACCGATGGACGGCGGCGCCGTCGGCGTGGTCGAGGAGTCGACCTCGGCGTCGGTGCCGGTGGGCGCCACGGTGCTGCACATGGCCGGCTGGCGCGAGCACGCGGTGCTCGACGAGGCCGCGGTCCGCGTCGTCGACACCGAGGTCGCCCCCGCCTCGGCCTACCTCGGGGTCCTCGGGATGCCGGGCCTCACGGCCTGGGTGGGGCTCACCGCGATCGGTCAGCTGCGCGAGGGCGAGACCGTCTTCGTGTCGGGTGCCGCCGGGGCCGTCGGTTCGCTGGTGGGCCAGCTGGCCCGCCGGCTCGGTGCGGGCAAGGTGATCGGCTCGGCGGGCTCGCCCGACAAGGTGGCCTGGCTGGTCGACGAGCTCGGCTACGACGCCGCCTTCGACTACCGCCAGGGGCCGGTCGCCAAGCAGCTCGCCGAGCACGCGCCGGTCGACGTCTACTTCGACAACGTCGGTGGTGAGCACCTCGAGGCCGCGATCTCGCACATGGCCGACTTCGGCCGGCTCGCCCTGTGCGGGGCGATCGCCGGCTACGACACCCCGGTGCCCGGCCCCCGCAACCTGATGATGGCGATCTCCAAGCGGCTGACCCTGCGCGGCTTCATCGTCAGCGACCACGCCGACCTGGCCGGCGAGTTCTACCGCACCGTCGGTCCGTGGCTGGCCGCTGGTGACATCTCCGCGCGCGAGACCGTCCTCGACGGTCTCGACCGCACGGTGGAGGGCTTCCTCGGGCTGGCGACGGGCGCCAACACGGGCAAGATGCTGATCCGCCTGCCCTGACGCCCACGGGCCTGACACCCACGGGCGGGCCGGCCGGCATCCTCCGATCGGTCAGCGGTGACTAGTCACCGCTGACCAGGTCGGCCCGCCGGGTGGGGCAGATGCCCGGGTGGGACTCAAACCGGTCGGCGCCGGCGTCGAGGTTCACCACATGCGATCCCCCCACGGCGCAGCTCCTGTCCGCACCCTGTCCCACGTCCTGTCCCACGTCCTGTGGCGCACCCTCGCCGGCTTCGGGGCCGTGGCGGTGGTGATCTGTCTGGCGGCCCCTCCCTCCGCGTCGTACGCCGCCTCCGACACGCGCCCCACGGGTCGGGTCCCGGCGTCCAGCGCCGGGGCGGGGGCGGGTGCGCCGGTCGCGACGGCGTCGCTCCCGCAGCGGCCCGCGGCACGGGCGACGAGTGCCAGGAAGGCCCGGGCGGCCCTGAGCCCGGCGCTGCGCTCCGTGCTCCGCCTGGTCAACGTGGCGCGCGCGACCCCGCGCTCGTGCGGCGCGGTGCGCTACCCGGCGACCCGGCCCGTGCGCGCCAACCTCCGGCTCAACCGGGCCGCGACCCGGTTCGCCCGCCTCCTGGGGGCCCGCGACTTCTTCTCGCACACCTCCCCCGACGGCACCGAGCCGGGCGACCGCATCCGCGCCGCCGGCTACCGCTGGCAGGCCTACGGCGAGAACATCGCCGCCGGCTTCACCACCCCCGCCTCGGTGGTGCAGGGCTGGCTCGACAGCCCCGGGCACTGCGAGAACCTGATGAACCCCGCCTACACCGAGATCGGGCTCGGCTACGCCCACCAGGACGGCTCGTCGTACGGGCACTACTGGGTGCAGGACTTCGCCCGCCCGATGTAGGAGCACCGGGCCCGACGAGGCCCCGCCAGCCGTCTCCTAGGGTGGGACGCATGAGCGTCGCGTCCTCCCGAAGCCTGCTGCGCACCGAAGCCGTCGCCCGGCGCGACCAGCTCGACGTCACGTCGTACGACGTGCGGCTCGACCTGGCCGACGACGACAGCGACGCCACGTTCGGCTCGGTGACCACGATCGTGTTCGAGAGCACCGGCGGGCCGACCTTCGTCGACCTCAAGCCGACGGCGCTCCGCTCGGTGCGGCTCAACGACCGGCCTCTCGACGTCGACCTGCTCGAGGCCGGGCGGCTGCCGATCGAGACCTCGGCGGGCACCAACGTCCTGGTGGTCGACGCCCGGATGCCGTTCCGCAACGACGGCGAGGGGCTGCACGCCCACGTCGACCCCGCCGACGGGCGGCGCTACGTCTACGGCATGTCCTTCATGGACGCCGCCCCCACCGTCTTCGCCTGCTTCGACCAGCCCGACCTCAAGGCGCCCTACACCCTCCACGTGCGCGCGCCCCACGACTGGGTGGTGGTCGGCAACGCCCCCGCGAGCAACCCCGAGCCCGGGCAGTGGGAGATCGGGCCGACGCAGCCGCTGTCGACCTACTTCGTCACGATCGTCGCCGGTCCCTACCACGTCGTCCGCGACGAGCACGACGGCATCCCGCTGGGCCTCAGCGCCCGGCAGAGCCTGGCGGCCCACCTCGACAAGGACGCCGACGAGCTGCTGACGCTGACCCGGCAGTGCTTCGACGAGTTCCACCGGCTCTTCGGCATCCGCTACCCGTTCGGCGACTACCACCAGGCGTTCGTGCCCGAGTTCAACGCGGGCGCGATGGAGAACCCCGGCTGCGTGACCTTCCGTGACCAGCTCGTCTTCGACACCCGCGTGACCCGTGGCACCCGCGTCGTGCGCGCCACGACGATCGCCCACGAGATGGCCCACCAGTGGTTCGGCAACATCGTCACCCCCACCTGGTGGGACGACCTGTGGCTCAACGAGTCGTTCGCCGAGTACATGGGCAACAGGGTCACCGCCGACGTCACCCAGTACGACGACGCCTGGACCCACGTGGCCTGGTCGCGTCGCCAGTGGGGCCTGCTCGCCGACCAGCGGCCCACGACCCACCCGGTCGCCGGCAACGGCGCCGTCGACGCGGTCGCGGCCCTGCAGAACTTCGACGGCATCTCCTACGCCAAGGGCTCCAGCATCCTCAAGCAGCTGTGCACCTCGCTGGGTGACGACGTCTTCTTCGCCGGTGCGATCGACCACTTCACCCGCCACCGCTTCGGCAACGCCACCATGCACGACCTCTTCGCCAGCTGGGAGCGGTCGGGGGCCGGCGACCTCGGCCCGGTCGTCGACCAGTGGCTGCGCGTCGCGGGCGCCGACGTGCTCACCCTCGACCGCGCGTCGGGCGTGCTGCGGCGACAGGCACCGGCCGAGCACCCCGCCGACCGCACCCACCGGTTCGAGGTCGCCACGCTGGACGGCGGAGCGGTCGAGGCGACCGTCGTCGACGTCACCGGACCCGACACGGCGGTGCCGACCCTCGCGGGCACCTCGCGTGCCGTCGTCCTCGACCCGCGCGAGCAGAGCTGGGGCGTCTACGTGCCCGACGCGACCACGCTGGCCGTGCTGCGCGACGAGCTGCCGCGGGTGACCGACGACCTGCTGCGCGCCGCGACGTGGAACAACGTCAAGAGCGGGTTCAGCGAGGCGCTGGTCGCCCCCGACGACGTCGTCGAGCTCCTGGTCGCCGCCCTGCCCGTCCACGACACCGAGGACACCGGGCGGCACACCGTGCCGTGGATGCTCGGCGAGGTCCTGCCGGCCGCAGCCGCCGGCTCGACGGCGCGGGTCCACGCCGCGGCGGTCGACCTCGTGGGGTCCTGCGACCCCGGGTCCGAGCTGCAGCTGTCGGCCTTCCGCGCCGCCGTACGCACCGCCGACGACGTCGACGTGCTGCGGGCCTGGCTGGACGCCCCGCCGCAGGGCATCGAGCTCGACGCCGACGTGCGCTGGCGGCTGCTCGTGCAGCTCGCCGGCCTCGGAGGCACCGACCAGGCCGAGCTCGACGCCGCCCTGGCCGCCGACAAGACCGCCGCCACCCAGGTCTCGCACACGCAGGCGACCACCGCCCTGCCGACCGAGGAGGCCAAGGCCCTGGCCTGGCAGATGTTCACCGGGGTCGTCGACGTCGCCAACTACGAGCTGGTCGCCGCCGGGCAGGGCCTGTGGCACGGCGCGCAGCACGAGCTGACCGCGCCCTACGTCGAGCGCTACTTCACCGAGCTGCCGGCGACCTCGCAGGTGCGCTCGGGCTGGGTGCTCGCCCTGGCCGCCGACGCGTTCTTCCCCCGCACCTTCGTCGACGACGCCACGCTGGCGCGGGCCCGGGCCCTGCTCGACAGCGGGCAGCTCGAGCCCTCGGTGCAGCGTCGGGTCGCCGACCAGGTCGACACGCTGCAGCGCCGCCTCGCGGTGCGGGCGGCCTACCCGACGGCGCCGGCGCCGTGAAGGACCGTCGCCCCGGGCCGTCGGTGCGCGTGCGCGTCCACGAGGGCGAGCGCGAGCGCGAGGACCGCGTCATCACCGAGGAGCCGCTCGAGATCCGGCTGCAGTGGCCGGGCGCCGAGGCCCGCCGGGTCTGGGTCACGATGCGGACCCCCGGCAACGACTTCGAGCTCGCCGCCGGCTGGGTGGTGCACGAGGGGCTCGCCCCGGCCGTGCGCGGGGTCGCCTACTGCACCGACACCACCCTGGCGCCCGAGCAGGAGTTCAACGTGGTCACGGTGACGCTCGCGGCGCCCCCCGCCGCGCTCCCCCACCAGCACGACGCCCTGTCGGCCGGCTCGTCGGCCTGCGGCGTGTGCGGCTCCGACAGCGTGACGAGCGCCCTGTCGACCATCGGGCCGCGCTGGGACGGGCCGCTGCCCGACCTCGACGTCGTACGACGCCTGCCCGACGCGCTGCGGCCGCACCAGAGGCTCTTCGACCGCACCGGCGGGGTCCACGCCGCAGGTCTTGCGACCGCCGACGGGGAGGTGCTCGTCGTCCGTGAGGACGTCGGACGCCACAACGCCGTCGACAAGGTCACCGGCGCCCGCCTCCTCGCGGGTGGGCAGCCCGCCGGCGCGTGCCTGGTCGTGAGCGGGCGTGCCGGCTTCGAGCTGGTCCAGAAGGCCGTCACCGTCGGGACCGGCTGCCTGGTCGCGGTGGGGGCACCCACCAGCCTGGCCGTCGACCTGGCCACCCGGGCGGGCCTGGTGCTCTACGGCTTCGCCTCGTCGCAGCGCGCCGTGCGCTACGCGTGATCCTGCAGCACCCCGGCCGGATCCTCAGAACACGCGGAACCGCTTGACCGAGGGGCTCGGGTCCGGGTTGCCGGCCGGCAGCACGGCGCGGACGGTGAGCGTGTGCCGACCCTTCGAGAGCTTCCTGGTCGCCAGCGTGAACGGGCTCCGGCAGGACCTGTAGGCCTTGGCGTCGATGCGGCACTGGAAGGAGGCACCCGCGGTGCCGGTGAAGGTGAAGCGCCCGGTCGTGCCCTTGGCGATCCGGCCGGGGCCGCTGACCGCCCCGGTGGCCGGCGGCGGCAGCCGCACCGTCTCGCAGCCGACGAGGAGGTCAGCGCGGTCCGCGACGACGGTGTCGACGCCCGACCCGCAGTCGACCAGGTCGACGACCCCGTCGCGGGCCTCGATGACGTCGGCGTCGCGGCCGCCCCGGACCGTGTCGGACCCACCACCCGGGAAGAGCCTGTCGGCACCGGGACCGCCGTCGAGCGCGTCACGGCCGGTGCCGGAGCGGATGACGTCGACGCCGTCGAGCCCGGCGACGTCGATCCGGCCGGGGAAGCTCCGGGCGTCGACGGTGCTGGAGGCGATGCCGGCCGGCATCACGGCGTCCAGCACCTCGAACCCGGTCGTCGGGAGCGACTGGCTCCCCTGTCCGGGGATCGCCACGTCGAGCGTCGACGCCGTCAGGGTGAGGTCCAGGCCGGCCCCGGCCGCGTCGATGTCGACGTAGTCGAGCCGCAGCGTGTCGGTGCCGGTCCCCCCGGCGAACGGCCCCGCGCCCGGGTTGTAGACCACGTCGTCACCCGGTCCACCGTCGACCGACTCCTGGATGCGCACGAGCGTGTCGTCACCGTCGCCGCCGTCGGCGGTCCTCGCCTCCTCCACGTAGTCGTCGCCGGACCCGGCCGTCACGGTGTCGTCGGCGTCGGCGGTGACCCGGTCGGCGAGCTGGCTGCCGACCACGACGTCGGTGACACCGTCGCCGCCGGTGCGGATCCGGGTGCCGGTCAGCGCCGGGAACTGGGTCGCGCCGACGTTGCCGAGGTTGACCGTGTCGCTGCCACCCGACGCGTTGACGGTCAGGTCGGTCAGCTCGGTGCACGGCTGGAAGAGCGCCATCCCGACCTGGACGTTGCCCCCCGAGCACGACATCTGCAGGACGTCACCGGCGGCGTCGCTGTTGATGGAGAGCGTCGAGTCCGACGCGAACGCCGTGACGGTCGCGGAGGCGGGCGAGGCGGCCAGCACGCCGACGACGCCGAGAGCAGCCAGACCCGCGACGACGCGGGCCGCGGCCACGCTGTGGAGTCGAGGCCGGAGGGGAGGGATGGGCAGCGACATGTCTGGTCCTCGGGATCGGGCGGGGAGGGGCGCTCGCAGGCCCTGTCACCCTAGGGTCGGTCCGACCCGGCCGCCCTAGTCATTTCGGGCCATGGTGGTGCCCGTCGCCGAGCGTGAGGTGCCCCTGCTGGTTGGTCACAGGGCTGCTGCGGTCGGCGTGGGTGCTCGGTGTTGTCGGTGCCCGCCCCTAGCGTTCGGGACATGCGCATCCTCCACACCTCCGACTGGCACCTCGGTCGGTCGTTCCACCGTGAGGGGATGCTCGGCCACCAGGCCGCCTGGGTCGACCACCTGCTCGAGGTCGTCGCCTCCGAGCGCGTCGACCTCGTCGTGGTGGCCGGTGACGTCTACGACCGGGCGCTGCCGCCGGTCGACGCCGTACGCCTCGCCGACGAGACGCTGGTGCGGCTGGCTCGCTCGCGCGCCTCGGTGGTGCTCACCAGCGGCAACCACGACTCGGCCCAGCGCCTCGGCTTCTCCTCGCGCCTCATCGACGCCGCCGGCGTCCACCTGCGCACCGACCTGAGCGAGGTCGGCACCCCCGTGCTGCTCGCAGACGAGC
>CALRVO020000054.1:0-12952 GCA_943371595.1 Sphingomonas paucimobilis | reverse complement strand
CGCGGAAGACGTCGTAGACGGTGGTGCGGGCCACGCGGGCGCGCTCGGGCGGGTGGCCGGCCGACTCCCGCAGCCGCGAGACCCGCAGCGCGATCTCGGCGTACGACGGGCTGCCGGCCTGGGTGCGGAGCCGGCGCAGCTCGTGCGCGAGGTCGTCGAAGGTGGTGACCTCCACCGACGGTGTGACGTCGTCGCCCATGTGCGTGCCCCCCAGCCGCGTGCCCGTCGCCACGGTAACCACCCCGGACGGCCCCCGTGGACGTTTGCGACACAAGACGCGGTCGGGGCTATCCCTGCCCGGTGTGCTCGGCCATCAGGTCCTCCAGCGTGCTCGTGCCGGCCACGTCACCCGACTCGGTGCGGAGCCGGGCCAGGAACAGGTCGTGGAGGGTGCGCTGGCGCGTCACCGCCGGGCCGGGGTCGCGGGATCCCGCGAACGCGCGGGGCACCGACTCCAGGCGTGCGGCGGCGTCGCCGCTCCACAGGTGGCTGGCGACCGTCGCGACGAACTCGGCGTTGGCCTGCGGGTTGGCGGCGATCCCCGCGGCCAGGGTCGCCACCGCGTCGGCCCAGGCGCCACCGGGGCCGCCACTGCGCCCGCGGTCCCACAGCTCGCCCTGGGCGACGGCGTCGAGCCGGGACAGTCGCATGACGGCCGCGGTCGTCAGCGGTCGGGCGGTCGACGGCAACGTGTCGCGGTAGAGCGACCACACCGTGTCGGCGTCGAGCACCGCTCCGTGGGCCTCCAGGGTCCCGGCGGCCAGCGCGTCGTCGGCCACCGGCTCGCCCAGGAGGTCGGGCTGCCGCAGGACCGAGAGCACGACCTCGCGCGGCGTGTGCCGGTTCCAGGCGACGGCGGCCAGCCCGATCGGGAACCCGGCACAGCGGCAGCGGCTGCCCGTGGGGTGCCTGCGGAACCGTGCGTGGAGGGTGCCCAGCTGGGCTGAGCTGGTGCTGTAGACCGCGGCCCGGACGTCGGCCGCGAGCGCCCCGACCGACCGGGCCCGGTCGGTCGTCGAGGTCCACCCGTCCGCGCACTCGGGGACCTCGTCGACCACGTGCACCGCGAAGGCGTGGAGGTCCTGCCCGGCGATGGCGCGACGCGGGACCTCGGCGACCAGCGCCTCCACGCCGCCGGGACGACCGGCGTCAGGGCGGCGTCGCGCCGCCAGCACGCCCGCCAGCAGCAGCGGGCTCAGCAGCACCGCCGAGAGGGTCACGACCCACGCGTAGCTCCAGCCGGCCTCGCCGGTCAGCTGGGCCATCCCGAAGACGACCCCCGACACCGCGAGGACGGCCCCGAGCACGGTGACGCGCGTGTCGAGCCGGTCGCTGCGGGCCACGTCCCGGTCGCGCTGGTCCTCCCGCTCGATGCCCACCGCGATCGACAGCGCCCGGGCGACGTCGTCCTGCTGGCGCGCCACCTCGTCGTACAGGTCCGGCAGGCCCATGGCCGTCTGGACCCCGGCCAGCACCCGGGAGGCCTCGGGGTGCGACGGCACGTGGGTGACCCAGTAGCGCGCCCGGAACGCCATGAGCTCCTCCTGGCGCTGCTGGGCCAGCCGCAGCCGGTGGCGCTGGTCGGCCGGGTTGAGGGTGCGCGGGAGCCGCTCGGCGAGGTCGCGCAGGAAGCGGGCCTGACGCATCGACAGCAGCACCAGGTCGACGGCGTGGCGGTGGGCCAGCGCCGCCGTCGCGGCGTGCTCGGCGTAGGGGTGGACGCCCTCGGCGTTGGTCCAGCCCAGGGCGCCCTCGTCGGTGCCGGAGGGGCGGGCCCCGACGCCGCGGGCTGCGACGAAGGCCAGGCCGTGCTGCTGCGGGTAGGCCCAGGTCGACCCGAGCCAGAACCCCGCGTCCTGGGCAGGGCTCGGCTCGAGCTCGGGCTCGCGCACCAGGTCGAGGTTGGTGCTGCCCGACATCCGGGCCGCCCAGGCGTGCTCGGCCAACCAGCCGACCGCCAGGTGGTCGGCGAGGTCGTAGGCCGGCAGCGTGTCCCGGAAGCCGGCGCCGCGGGGGACCAGGTGGGAGATCACGAAGGGTCGCTCCCACGGCTGGTAGGTCCCCTCGTCGAGCACCCCGAGCTCGCGCAGCAGCACGTCGAGCACCCGGTGGTCCAGCCGTTCGCGGTGGCCCGACTCGGCGCCGAACCACCCGAGGTCGGCCTGGTCGTCGGCCGAGGTCGGGTGGGCGAAGAACGCCGACGCACCGACGGGGTCGAGCAGCGCGGGTCCCTGCAGCTGCACGTGCAGGACGACGTACGCCGCCTCCTGCGGCTCGCGGTGCACGACGTGCTCCACGGCGGTGACGAAGCAGCCCGGGTGCAGCTCCCAGTCGCCGGGCAGGGCCGTCCAGAACCGCCCCATGTAGTCGCCGGGCCGGTTGATCCACACGTGGTAGTCGTCGCTGGCCGGCGACAGCGCCCCGCGGATGCGGGGCTCGCTGATCGGGCGGTGGCGCAGCTGCTGCGGCGGGACGACCAGCGACCCGCGCCCGAGCATGGTCAGCCCCCACGGGTGCGACCGCGACAGGTCGTGGGTGTCGTCGCGCCACGCCGTCGACGGCGGCGCCAGGAGCGGTACGACGACCGCCAGCGAGCCTGCCGCCCAGGCGTCCCGGTGCTGCATGAGGTCTCCTCGGGTCGATCGGGGTCGGGTGCACCTCCTCTTCTAGGGCCCCGGACCCGCGCGCGTCGCGTGGTCGGGCCGATCCCGGACAAGTCCGGACAGCGCCGATCCGGCTCAGGCCGCGGTGGCGTCGTCCTCGAGACGTCGCATCACCGGGGTGGCGGCGATGCCGTGCACGACGACCGAGAACGCGACGGTGAAGCCGACCGTGGCCCACACCCAGCCGGCGTCGGGGAACTCGGCCTCGTGCGTGGCCCACGCCATGTAGTAGAGGCTGCCGACGCCGCGGATGCCGAAGAACGCGACCGCGAGCCGGCCCCGGGCGTCGAGCCCACCGGCCAGCGGGTTGCGGCGGGGGAGGACGGCGAGCGCTGCCCAGGCCACGCCCGGACGGATGACGAGGACCAGGGCGACGCCCACGACGACCCCGCGCCAGTCGAGGTCCTGCAGCAGCCCCGACGAGAACGCGACGCCGAGCAGCAGCAGCACGACCAGGGTGAGCAGCCGCTCGAGGCGCTGGACGACGTCGTGCATGGCCCGGTGGTAGTCGTGGCGGTGCTCGGCCGCGCGCAGCGCCATCGCGCAGGCGAAGACCGACAAGAAGCCGTAGCCGTGCGCGAGCTCGGTCAGGCCGTACGCCGTCAGCAAGGCGGCCAGGGCCAGCAGCGGCTCGCCCTGCTCGGCCAGGCGCAACGAGGCCGACCGGCTGCGGAACGCCACGGCCCCGAGGCCGCGGCCCAGCGCCACGCCGATCAGCACGCCGATCACGACCTTGCCCACGACGTACCAGCCGAGCCACTCGCCGGCACCGGCCCAGAACGAGCCGCCCGCGACCACCAGGACCGCGAGATGGACGAACGGGAAGGCCAGTCCGTCGTTGAGCCCGGCCTCGGAGGTCAGCGCGAAGCGCACCTCGCCGGCCTCGTCGACGCGGGTGGTGTCCTCGAAGTAGGGCGACTCGTCGGGTGTGTCGTCGGCCACCGACGACCCGGGGCCCCCGACCTGAACGTCGGAGGCGAGCACCGGGTCGGTGGGGGAGAGCACCGCACCCAGCAGCAGCGCGGTCGCCGGGGCCAGCCCGAACGCGGCCCACCCGAGCAGCGCGACGAGGCCGATGGTGACCGGCAGTGCCACGGCCAGCAGGCGCCAGGTCGCCGACCACCGCCCCCAGGTCGAGGGGCGCAGCAGGTCGAGGGGCCGGTCGATGGCCAGGCCGACCCCCATCAGCGCGACGATCACGGTGATCTCGGTGACGTGCTCGACGACCAGCCGGTCGCCGGCGTCGGGGACGTAGATGACCAGCGAGTCGGTCAACGGCGTGAAGCCGAGCACGACGCCGGTCAGCAGCAGCACCATCGCCGGGGAGACCGCGAAGCGGTGCAGCAGCGTAGGAAGGGCGACGGCTCCGAGGAGGCACACGCCCGCCAGCAGGAAGTAACCCTCGGAACTCATGTCCCTTCATCCTCCCGGCCGGCGCCGGACCCCGCCATCCCCCGGGCGGGTGGGGGTACTCATTGGTGTTATCCCCCGGCGGGGCCCCGGGCGACGTAACGTGGCTCCATGCCCTCCCTTGGCGTGCCCCGTCGTCCCGTCCTGCCCCGGTCCTTGGCCCTCGCCCTCGCGGTCGGCGTGGTGGTGCTGGTGCCGGCGCTGGCGGGTGCCGCCTCGATCAAGGGCACCGTCGGCAACGACAGCCTCAACGGCACCGGGCGCGGTGACACGATCCGTGCGTTGGGCGGCAACGACCGCGTCTCGGCCGGTGGTGGCAACGACAAGGTCGAGGCCGGGGCCGGTCGCGACGTCGTCGACGGCGGCGCCGGCGACGACTTCGTCAGCGGGTTCGACGGCAACGACCGAGTCAGTGGTGGCGAGGGTGCCGACGCCGCGACCGGCGGCAAGGGCAACGACGTGCTGCTCGGCGGCCCGGGCAACGACCGGGTCCTCAACGGCGGTCCCGGCCGCGACCGGGTCGACGGCGGCGACGGCAACGACGAGGTCGCCGGCGCCGAGGGCAACGACCGGGTCGACGGCGGCCCGGGCAACGACCACCCGACGGGCGGACCCGGCAACGACCGTGTCTACGGAGGTCCCGGTCGCGACGAGGTCGACGGCGACCAGGGCGACGACCTCATCGACGCCGGACCGGGCGACGACTCGTGCCCCGGTTTCGGTCGCGGCGTCGAGCGCTCGACGTGCCGTGGGTTCCCCGCCCGCGGCGGGTCGATCAACGTGACCGGGGACGAGGGTGACGACGTGATCTATCCCGGTGACGGCGTCGACAACGTCTTCGGCGAGGAGGGCGACGACCTCATCGTCGCCGTGCGCGACGGCTCCTACGACCGCCTCTCGTGCCGCGACGGTGCGTCCGAGCCCGGCATGGGCGCCGCGGGCGGCACGGTCGTCTACGTCGGCGGCATCGACCGGATGGACGAGCTGCGGCGGTGCAAGCGGGTCTCGGTGACCGAGGCGCAGTTCAAGCGGCGCTACCCCGGGCTGCCGCTGCCCGTGACGACCGCGGGGCGGGCGTCGTGAGGCGCCGGTTCGCCGGGGTCGCCCTGGCTGCCGTGCTGGTCGCCGTACCCGCCGTCGCGCAGGCGAAGGTGATCGACGGCAACGCCCGCAACAACACGCTCAAGGGCACCGCGAAGGCCGACAAGATCACCTCGCGCGGGGGCAACGACAAGGTCACCGCGCTCGGCGGCAACGACGTCGTCGAGGCCGCGAGCGGCAACGACGTCGTCAGTGGCGGGCCCGGCAACGACAAGCTCGACCTGGGTCTGGGTGCCGACCGTGCCGACGCCGGCACCGGCAACGACTACGTCAACGCCGGTCTGCAGGACGACTACGTCATCGCCGGTGATGGCGACGACGTGGTCGAGGCCGGGGACGGCAACGACGCGGTCTACGGCGGCATCGGCAACGACCGGCTCAAGGCCGCGGCCGGCAACGACAAGCTCTACGGCCAGGACGGCGACGACACGCTCGAGGGCGGCGAGGGCGACGACCTGGTCGCGGGCGCCGACGGCAACGACGTCGTGGGCGGCGGCGGCGGGACCGACACGCTGCTCGGCGGCCCGGGCAACGACCGGGCCAAGGGCCAGGACGGCAACGACGTCATCACGGGCGAGGACGGAAACGACCGCGTGCTCATGGGTGACGGCGGCAACGACACCATCACCGGTGGCACCGGCGCGGACGCCCTCCAGGGCTCCTCGGGCAACGACCGGGCCGACGGCGAGCAGGGTGACGACTACGTCCAGGGCGGCCCCGGCGACGACAAGGTCTACGGCGGCGACGGCGTCGACCAGCTCGACGGCGACGAGGGCGACGACTTCATCGACGCCGGTCCGGGCAACGACTCGTGCCCCGGCTTCGACGGTGTGCCGTTCACCGAGTCCAACTCCTGCACCGCGTTCCCCGCCGCGGGCGGCGGCATCAACGTGACCGGCGACGCCGGCGACGACGTCATCTACCCCGGCGACGGCATCGACGTGGTCTTCGGCGAGGAGGGTGGCGACACCATCGTGCTGCGCGACGACGGCGCCTACGACCGGATCTTCTGCGTCGACGCCTTCAGCGGCGGCACGACGCCCGATCCCGACGACCTCGTGATCTACGTCGGCGAGAAGGCCGACCCCCTCGACGACATCCGCAACTGCGGGCCGCTGCTAGACATGGACAAGCAGTCGGTCGTGTTGTCCGAGGAGAAGTTCAAGGAGCTGTACCCGCAGCTGCCGCTGCCGGCGACGACCCAGACCCGGCCGTCGCCCCGGGCCGTGGTCGACCTGCTGTTCTAGGAGGACCGGACGGGGCGGGACGCTCAGCGCTGCGCCGGCGCCATCACGTCGTCGGCGAAGCGCTGCATCCCGTCGAGCTTCTGCTCCAGGGTCGCCTCCAGCCCGCTGTAGTAGGCCCACGGCATCGTCCAGACCTCGGTGACGCCGGCCTCGCGGGCGGTGGCGAAGTGCTCGGGCAGGAACGCGTCGGACAGGGCCGTGATCACCTCGAACGGCTCGTCGGCGCGACCGGCCTCGGCGCGCAGCTCACGCAGACGCGTGGCGTGCCCGCAGGCCTCCTCGAGGCTGTAGATGTCGCCGACCCAGCCGTCGTGGCGCACCGCGCGCCGGAACGCGACCTCGGACAGCCCCCCGACCAGGATCGGCACCGGGCCCGGGGGAGAGGGGTTCATCTGCATCCGCGGCGCGGAGTAGAACTCTCCCTCGAACTCGGTCCACCCGGGCTCCCACAGCGCCTTCATCAGCGCGAGCCCCTCGTCGGTGCGCTTGCCCCGGGTGCGGAAGTCGGCGCCGAGGAGGTCGAACTCCTCGCGGCACCAGCCGATCCCCACGCCCAGCGACACCCGCCCACCCGACAGCACCGCCGCCGTACCGACCGACTTGGCGACCTGGAAGGGGTTGCGCAGCGCGGCGACGTAGACGGAGGTGAAGAACCGCACCCGCGTGGTCACCGACGACAGCGCCCCGATCAGCACCCACGGGTCGGGCCACTCCGCCTCGATGTCCCAGCGTCGCGACCCGTCGGCGGTGTAGGGGTAGGGCGTGCCCAGCTCCTCGAGGTCGACGACGTGGTCGGGGACCGAGATCGCGTGGTAGCCGAGCGCGTCGGCGGCGCGGGCCAGGGCGACGAGCTGGTCGGCCGGCTGGAAGGCGGTGACGATGGAGAAGCGCACCGCGCCAGCCTAGGCCACCCAACTAGAACGTGTTCTCGTTCCGCCGTCGTCGAGTCGGCGTTCAGGTGAGGTCGACAAGGCTCGAGTCGGCGTTGGTACTGAGCACGAACGCCGAGTCGGCGCACATGTGCGCCGACTCGACCTGGATCAGTCGTCCAGGACGTGGTCGTCCTCGTCGACGATGTGCATGGCGGCCTCCTCGGCCGACGCGGCCGCGCCGTCGATGCCGACGTCGAACCCGATCAGGTCCTTCTCGGTGTCCTCGCCGAAGCCCTGGTCGGGCGAGACCAGGCGCCCGGCCCGGGTGCGGCCGACCTCGCCGTCGTCGATGGCCGACTCGGCCTGCTCGTCGGGCTCGGGGAGGTCGACGTCGGGCTCGGCCTCCTCCTGCGCGAGGCGCTGCTCGAAGCTCTCGCCGACCGACTCCTCGTAGGGCGTGTTGCCGAAGCCCTCGGCCGCCGACCACTTCTCCGGCGGGGAGTAGCCGCGGTCGAGCTCGTCGACCACGTCGCTCCCGTCACCGGCCCCGAGCGTGTCCTCGCCGGTCAGCTGGTCGCTCTCGTCGGTGCTGTAGGTGCCGTACTCGTCGCTGCTGTCGGACTCGGTCATGGCTCCACCGTAGTAGGCGGCGGACGACGCGCCGAGGGACGAAAGTCGTCGGCCTAGGGTGGCGGGCATGGGACGAGCGATCCACCACGTCGACCTGTGGGTGTCCGACGCGAGCCTGGCCGCCGACGAGTGGGGCTGGCTGCTGGGTGAGCTGGGCTGGGAGGTCGACCTCCCGGGCAGCTCGTGGTGCCACCCCGACGGCACCTACCTGTTCCTCGAGCGCTCGTCCGACCAGGTCGACGAGCCGCACGACCGGGTGCGCCCCGGCGTCAACCACCTCGCCCTCACCGTCGACACCCGGACGCTGCTCGACCGGGTGCGCGCGGAGTCGACGGCCCACGGCTGGCACGAGATGTACGCCGACCGCTACCCGCACGCCGGCGGCGACGACCACACAGCGCTCTACCTCGAGAACTCGGAGGGCTTCGAGGTCGAGGTGGTCCTCGAGCCCTGACCGGACGCGCGCGAGGGCGCCCCCGTCGACCGGGAGCGCCCTCGCGCGTGCGTGCTGCGGCCCCTGACGGGGCCCTACGTCCTCAGACGCGGCTTCCCTTGCGGCTGTTGAAGATGCTGTAGCCGCCGGGGCCGATGGCCAGGCCGACGACGATGAGGATGATCCCGAAGAGGATCTGTCCCTGGATCAGCTGGACGACGCCGACGACGACGAGGATGACGGCAAGGATCCAAAGAAGGAAGCCCATGGTGTTGCTCCTGACTGCTGATGGGCCCGACGGTGGGGGTGGGCCCGGCCCGGATCTCGGGCGATGACTCACCCTTCCGCCCCCCGGCGACGGGTGGTTCACCCGGACTGGCGAACCCCGACAGGTGTGCCGGTCAGCGGCTGGGGACGCCGTAGAGGGTGGTGCGCTCGCGGACCGGGCGACCGATCCCGGCGCCGATCTGCTCGAGCTCGGCGACGGTCTTGGCGGAGCCGTGCTCGGAGCCGGCCATGCGCGAGATGGTCTCCTCCATGAGGGTGCCGCCGACGTCGTTGCAGCCGGCGGTGAGCATCGCGCGGGTGCCGTCGACGCCGAGCTTGACCCAGCTGGTCTGGATGTTGTCGATGCGGCCGTGCAGCAGTATCCGCGCCATCGCGTGGACGGCGAGGTTGTCGCGCAGGGTGGGCCCGGGGCGCGCGACGCCGGCGAGGTAGATCGGCGCGCTGGTGTGCACGAACGGCAGGGGCACGAACTCGGTGAAGCCACCGGTCTCGTCCTGGATGCGCGACAGCACCCGCAGGTGACCGACCCAGTGGCGCGGGTTGTCGACGTGGCCGTACATCATCGTCGAGGTGGTCGGGATACCGACGCGGTGAGCGGTGCTCACGATCTCGATCCAGGTGCGGGCGGGGAGCTTGCCCTTGGTGAGGACCCACCGCACCTCGTCGTCGAGGATCTCGGCGGCGGTGCCCGGCAGCGAGCCGAGGCCGGCCTCGCGGGCCTTGATCAGGAAGTCCTCGACCGACAGCCCGGTGCGCGCGGTGCCGTTGACGACCTCCATCGGGCTGAAGGCGTGCACGTGCATGTCGGGTACGCGGTTCTTGACCGCACCGACGAGCTCGAAGTAGGCGTCGGCGGGCAGCTCGGGGTCGATGCCGCCCTGCATGCACACCTCGCTGGCGCCGAGCTCCCACGCCTCGGCGGCGCGGTCGGCGACCTCGTCGAGCGAGAGCGAGTAGGCGTCGGCGTCGGTGCGCCGCTGCGCGAAGGCGCAGAAGCGACAGCCGACGTAGCAGACGTTGGTGAAGTTGATGTTGCGGTTGACGACGTAGGTCACGTCGTCGCCGACGGTCTCCTTGCGCAACGCGTCGGCCAGGGCGGTGACCTGGTCGAGCAGGGCACCCTCGGCCGTCATCAGGGTCAGCGCGTGCTCGTCGGACAGGTTGCCGGGGTCGGCCTCGGCGGCGGCGAGCGCGTCGCGGCCGGTCGCGTGCAGCACCGACGGTGCCCCGTCGATCAGCGACGTGCCGGCGGCGGCGTCCTTCACCTGGTCCCAGTCGCCGTAGACGTCGGCGAAGTCCGACCGCCGGTCGTCGGTGCGTCCCTCGCTGTCGACCGCCGCGTGCAGGTCGGTGCGGCCGACCGACTGGAACCCGCCGTCGGGCTCCTGCCACGGCAGCCCCACCGGCCGTACGCCGGGCACGGCCAGACCCGCGCCGGGCCCGTCGTGGAGGGCGAGGGCCGCGACGTGGGCCGAGACGCGCGGGTCGAGCCACGGCTCGCCGGCGCGCACGTACTCAGGGTGCACGGTGAGCCGGGCCTGCAGGTCGAAGCCGCACTCGGCGGTGATCGAGCGCAGTCGCTCGAGCGAGGGCCAGGGACGCTCGGGGTTGACGTGGTCGGGCGTCAGCGGGGAGACGCCGCCCCAGTCGTCGACGCCGGCGTCGAGCAGGGCGCGGCACTCGGCCAGGTCGACCAGGTTGGGCGGGGCCTGGAGGCGGGCCTTGGGGCCCAGGACCAGACGGGTGACGGCGATCGCGGCCCGGTAGTCGTCGAGGTCGAGGTCGTCGGTGTGACGCATCGCGGTGTCGGGCTTGGCCCGGAAGTTCTGGACGATCACCTCCTGCACGGAGCCGAACTGGGCCGAGACCTTGCGCAGCGCGAAGATGGTCTCGGCGCGCTCGGTGAGGGTCTCGCCGATGCCGACCAGCAGGCCGGTGGTGAAGGGGATCGAGAGGCGGCCGGCGTCCTCGAGCACCCGCAG
This sequence comes from Sphingomonas paucimobilis, assembly GCA_943371595.1. Classification (GTDB taxonomy): domain Bacteria; phylum Actinomycetota; class Actinomycetes; order Propionibacteriales; family Nocardioidaceae; genus Nocardioides. Next base: position 2,326 of record CALRVO020000054.1, on the reverse strand, counting down.
CCGCACCGCGGGGTCCTTGTCGGGCGAGCCGTAGTGGGCCTCGCCCCTGGTCTCGAAGAGCCGGCGTGAGGTGGTCTCGAGCATCATCCCCATCGACGGCGAGACGGGCTTGAGACGGTTCATCTCCTCCCACGACATGACACCGGGGTTGAGGTGGGGCAGCAGCCCGGTCTCCTCCAGCACCCGCACCGCCATCGCCCGGACGTAGGCCAGGGTCGAGTCGTAGCCCTTCGAGTCGAGCCACTCGCGGGCCTCGGGCCAGCGGTCCTCGGGCCGGTCGCCGAGGGTGAACAGCGCCTCGAGGCAGCCGAGCTCGGCCCCCTGGCGGGCGATGTCGAGGATCTCGTCGGGCGACAGGAACGGCTCGCGGCCCTCGCGGGCGGCGTGGCCGGGGGTCTCGACGAAGGTGCAGTAGTGGCATCGGTCGCGGCACAGCTTGGTGACCGGGATGAACACCTTGGGGGAGTAGGTGACCACCCCAGGTCGGCCGGCGGCCACCAGGCCCGCGTCGCGCACCCGCGCGGCGGCGGCCGTGAGCCGGTCGAGGTCGGCGCCGGTCGCGGCCAGCAGCACGGTCGCCTCGGCCACGTCGAGCGCGGCGCCCCGTTCGGCCCGGGCGAGCGCACGGCGTACCTGCTGGGGGGTGGGAGCCTCACTCATCACTGCACGGTAAGCGTAGGCGGGCCGGGTGTGTTCCCCGGCCCACGCGCTGGTCGCTCGTCCCCGTCAGACTCCGGCGGACTGACGGGTCGCCCGCGCGCCCTCCGTGGGCTCGTCGAGCTCGCGGTCGAGGTCGTCGTGGCTCAGCGGCCGGTCGTCGGGGTCGAGGTTGCTCGGCCACCAGATCTTGGCGCCCAGGTCGAGGTTGAGGGCCGTGACGAGGATCGAGCGCACGATCATCGTGTCGAGCAGCACCCCGAGCGCGACCGCGATGCCGATCTGCAGCGCGAAGACCAGCGGCAGGGTGCCGAGGGCGGCGAAGGTGGCCGCCAGGACCAGGCCGGCCGACGTGATCACGCCGCCGGTGGCGGACAAGGCGATCAACGAGCCCTTCCGGGTGCCGTGGTTGGCCGACTCCTCGCGCACCCGGGTCATCAGGAAGATGTTGTAGTCGATGCCGAGGGCCACCAGGAACACGAAGGCGAACAACGGGAACGCGGCGTCCGTGGCCTCGTAGCCCAGGAGCTGGGTGAAGATCAGCGACGACAGCCCGAGCGCGGCGCCGAAGGAGAGGACCACCGTGCCGATGAGCAGCAGGGGCGCAGCCAGCGAGCGGAGCAGCACCATCAGCACGAGCAGCACCACCAGCAGCACCACGGGGGTCACCACGAAGTTGTCGCGCGCGGAGGCCTTGGCGATGTCGAGGCCCACCGCGGAGTTGCCACCGACCAGGACCTCCTCGCCCGGCACGTCGTCGACGGCCGCGCGGACGTCCTTGACGATGTCGAAGGCTGCCTGGGCGTAGGGGTCGCCGTCGATCGAGGCGGCCAGCAGCACCCGGCCGTCGGCCTCCCCGGCGGGCGCCACCCCGGTGACGCCGTCGACGGCGCCCACCGCGGCGGTCACGCTCTCGGCCTGGTCGGCCCGGGCGACGACGAGCAGCGGGTTGGAGTTGTCGTTCAGTCCGTGGTCGACCGCGACCTGGTCGCCCACCAGGGACTCGACCTCGTCGGAGCCGACGAACGACTCCTCGCCGGACAGGCCGCGGTTGTCGAGGGTGAACAGGCCCAGGCACGCCACCAGGAGCAGCCCTGCGGTGCCCATCCACACCAGCCGCGGGCGCGGCGCGATGGCCGAGCCGACCCGGGCCCAGACCCCGGTCGTCGTCGGCTCGTGCGAACCCTCCAGCGGACGCTTGGGCCAGAAGATCCAGCGGCCGAAGATCACCAGCAGCGCCGGCAGGGTCGTGACCATCACCAGCAGCGTGACGACGACCCCGACGGCCAGGACGGGCCCGAGACCGGCGGTCGAGTTCATCTCGGCCAGGGTCAGGCACAGCAACCCCAGGGCCACGGTCGCGGCGCTGGCGATGATGGCCGGGGCGGCCCGGTGCAGGGCCACGGCCATCGCCTCGTGCCGGTCGGCGTGCTTGCGCAGCTCCTCGCGGTAGCGCGCCACCAGGAGCAGCGCGTAATCGGTGCCGGCCCCCACCACGAGCACGGTGAGGATGAAGGCGCTCTGCCCGTTGACCGTCAGTCCGGCCTCCTTGGCCAGGAAGTAGACGACAGCGTTGGAGACGGCCAGGGCGACCATCGAGGAGAAGATCGGCAGGATCCACATGATCGGGCTGCGATAGGTGACCAGCAGGATCAGGATGACGATCCCG